>DATEPR010000530.1:0-3751 GCA_035273045.1 Pseudonocardiaceae bacterium
CACATCTCGGTGAACGTCGAGATGCCGATGCCCAGCTGCACCGGGTCGTTCGCCTCCCGCCGCCGCGCCTGCTCGGCGCGCAGCCCGGCGTAGTCGAACAGCTCCGTCGCCTTGTCCGTCGCCGCCTCGTAGTTGCCGGAGTCGTAGACCAGGCCGCACACCGTGGTGAACGGGAACTCCCCGTGCTTGATCCAGTTGCGGCGGCGCACCTCCATCGGGTCGGCGCCGATCTCGGCGGCCAGCTCGTCCATCAGCCGCTCGATCGCGTACGTGGCCTCCGGCCGGCCGGCGCCCCGGTAGGCGTCGGTCGGGGTCTTGTTGGTGAACACGTTCGTGCACGTGAAGTGGTACGCGGGGATCTTGTAGATCGCGTTGTACATGAACGCGCCCAGGATCGGGATGCCCGGCGTGACCAGCCGCAGGTAGGCGCCCATGTCGGCGAGCAGTTCCACCTTCAGCCCGGTCACCGTGCCGTCCCTGCGGGCGGCCAGGGTGAGCTCCTGGATCTGGTCGCGGCCGTGGTGCGCGGCCTGCACGCTCTCGCTGCGCGACTCGGTGTACTTCACCGGCTTGTCCATCCGCCGGGCCACGAGGAAGGTGATGACCTCCTCCGGCGTGACCTGGAGCTTGCCGCCGAAGCCGCCGCCCACGTCCGGTGCGATGACCCGGACCCGGTGTTCCGGCACGCCCAGCGTCATGGCCAGCATCAGCCGCAGGATGTGCGGGATCTGGGTGGCCGACCACATGGTCAGCTGCGGGCCGGTGGGGTCGACCAGCATGGAACGCGGCTCCATGAACGCGGGCACCAGCCGCTGCTGCCGGTAGGTCCGCCGGATCACGACTTCGGCGTCCGCGATGGCCTGCTCGACGTCACCACCGGTGCCGGCCGCCGCCGAGTCGAACTCCCACACCGCCGACTTGTTGGTGCCCAGGTCCGGGTGCACCAGGTCGGCGCCGTCGGCCAGTGCGGCGCGCATGTCCAGCACCACCGGCAGGTCCTCGTAGTCCACGTCGATGGCGTTGACCGCGTCGGCCGCCTCGTAGGCGGTGCGCGCGACCACGACGGCCACCGCCTCGCCGGCGAAGTTCACCCGGTCCACCGCCAGCGACGGCGCCGTGGGCGCCTTCATGTCCGGCGTGATCGGCCACGCGCACGGCAGGCTGCCCTGTTCGTCGGCCAGGTCGGCACCGGTGAACACCGCGACCACGCCGGGCGCGCGCCGCGCCTGCTCCGTGTCGATGCGGGTGATCGTCGCGTGTGCCACCGGGCTGCGCAGGATCGCCATGTGCAGCATCCCGGGCACGGTCAGGTTGTCCGTCCACCGGGTCCGCCCGGTGATCAGGCGGGCGTCCTCCTTGCGCAGTCGCGCCCTGCCGATTTCCTGTTCCGCCGTGGCGGTCATCATTCGCCTCCCACCGCGTGCTGGGCCGGGGTCTCGATCCGCTCGGCCTCGGGGCCGGCGCCTGGGCGCATCCGGTCGGCCGCCTGGCGGACCGCGCGCACGATGTTCTGGTAACCGGTGCAGCGGCAGAGGTTTCCCTCCAGGCCGTGCCGGATCTGCTGTTCGTCCGGATCGGGATGGTCGGCGAGCAGGTCGATCGACTGCATGATCATCCCAGGTGTGCAGAAACCGCACTGGAGGGCATGATTGTCATGGAACGCCTGCTGCACCGGGTGCAGCGTGCCGTCCCTGGCGATGCCCTCGATGGTGGTGATCTCGGCGCCGTCGGCCTGCACGGCCAGCACCGAACACGATTTCACGCTGTGCCCGTTGAGATGGACGGTGCAGGCGCCGCAGTTGCTGGTGTCGCAGCCCACCACCGTGCCGACTTTGCCCAGTCGCTCCCGGAGGTAGTGCACCAGCAGGAGCCGGGGTTCCACATCGTCGGTGAAGGTGGTTCCGTCCACGGTGACAGTGATGCGCATGGGTCCTCCTCGGCCGGCTTGGTCACCTACCCTGCTCCGTCACCGGGAGGCTCACAAGCCCAGTCGACCCCCATTTGCGCCGCCCACCGCACGAGCGGAAGAACCGCCGGGAATGACCCGCAGACGCGGACTCAACCGGTCTGGTCTGCGGGCACACCCGGTTCACGGTGGATTCGCCCGGTCGTGGTCGCCAGCCGGACGCCCTGGCCGCCCCAGCGCAGCGCGATCATCTCGGCGGCGATCGACACCGCGGTCTCCTCCGGCGTGCGGGCGCCGAGGTCGAGCCCGATCGGCGAGGACAGTTTGGCCAGTTGTTCCTCTGGCACACCGTTTTCCCGCAACCGCGCCAACCGGTCCTCGTGCGTGCGCCGGGATCCCATCGCGCCCACGTAGCCCAGGTCGAGGCTGAGCGCGACCTCCAGCAGCGGCACGTCGAACTTCGGGTCGTGGGTGAGCACCGTGACGACGGTCCGGTTGTCCACCCGGCCGGCCTCGGCCTCCGCGGCCAGGTACCGGTGCGGCCAGTCGACGACGACCTCGTCGGCGTGCGGGAACCGGGTGGCCGTGGCGAACACGGCCCGCGCGTCGCACACCGTCACGTGGTAGCCCAGATACGAGCCGAGACCGGCCATCGCGGCCGCGAAGTCGATCGCGCCGAACACCAGCATCCTGGGCGGCGGCTCGAAGGTGTTCACGAAGACCTTCATGCCCTCGCCGCGCCGCTGGCCGTCCGGCCCGTACTGCAACGTGGCGCTGCGCCCGTTGGCCAGCAGGCCCCTGGCGTCGTCGGCGACGGCGTCGTCGGCCCGCTCCGAACCCAACTGGCCGACCACCTTGTCCGGCCACACCACCAGATAGCGGCCCAGCCGGTCCGCGTCGGGGTGCTCCACCACCTTCGCCACCGCGACCGGCCGGCCGTCGTGCACCGACCGCACGACGTCGGACAGTTCGGGGAAGCTCTCCCGGTCCACGGCCTCCACGAAGACGTCCAGGATGCCGCCACAGGTGAGACCGACGGCGAAGGCGTCGTCGTCGCTCACGCCGTAGCGTTGCAACACCGAACCACCGTCGGCGATCTTCTCCTGGGCCAGCTCGTACACCGCGCCCTCGACGCAGCCGCCGGACACGCTGCCGGACACCTCGCCGTCCTGGGCCACCAGCATCGCCGAACCCGGTTCCCTCGGCGCCGACCGGAACGTCGCCACGACCGTGCCGAGTCCGACCCGCTCGCCGGCCGACCACCGGCGGTACAACTCGTCCAGTACGTCACGCATCTCGGATCTCCCGAAGGATCGCTTCCAGGGCGGCGAGGCTGTGACCAGCCACCAACGAGTCAACGTACGGGAGGGCCGCCGCAATTCCGGACTGTACCGGACGGTAGTCCGCCTGACCGGCGTGCGGGTTCGCCCAGATCACGCTGTGCGCCAGCCGGCGCAGCCGGGCCATCTGCTCGGCGAGCAGCGCCGGATCGCCCCGCTCCCACCCGTCGGAGAACAGCACGACGACCGCCCGCCGGGCCACGCCGCGCTGGCCCCAGCGGTTCAGGAACGCCCGCACGCCCTCGCCCAGCCGGGTGCCACCGGCGAAGTCGGGCACGGCGTTCGACGCGGCCGTCAGGGCCTGTTCCGGGTCGCGCAGCCGCAACTGACGGGACACCCTGGTCATCCGGGTGCCCAGCGTGAACACCTCGGTCGAGCCCGGTGCCCGGCGCGTGATGACGTGCGCGAACCGCAGCAGCGCGTCCGCGTACGGCTTCATCGACCCGGACACGTCGACCAGCAGCACCAGCCGGCGCGGCCGGGTGGCGGCGCGGTGCCTGGGCAG
>DATEPR010000531.1:0-11242 GCA_035273045.1 Pseudonocardiaceae bacterium
CGGATCGTGTGGTTGGCCACCTGATCGGCGGACGCCCGTTCGGCCGAGCGACCGTTGGCCGGGCTCAGCTCGGCCGGGTGATGACGCCCCAGTCCCACAGCGTGTCGGCCAGCCGGTCCACCAGTTGGCCCGCGTAGTGCAGGTCGGCGAACTCGACCGGATCGACCCAGCGCACGTCGGCCGCGTCGCTGCCCGCCCTCGGGGTGCCGCCGCTGGTCGTGCAGAGGTAGTCGTAGATCTCGTACACCCCGGCCGGCGCCGGCCGTTCCACCATGCCGACCAGCCGGTCCACGGTCACCGTCAGCCCGGTCTCCTCGTCGGCCTCGCGGCGCACGGCGGTCTCGTCGTCCTCACCGTCCTCGACCCGGCCGCCCGGCACCGACCACTTGCCCCGGCCCGGCTCGTTGGCCCGCAGCACCAGTAACAGCCTGCCGTCAGGCCCGATGACGAGGGCGCCGACGCACCTGATTGCCGGCACTGCATGTATGGTCATGCGTACTCTCCGTAGCCGGAATCGCGAGTCGTGACGAGCTCCTTACACCAGAGCGGTACAAAAGTCTCCGCCTCGCGCGGAGTGCGGTACAACGATAACGACCGGCACCACACAGATGTGCGAACGTAACCAGCGGACGGGGTCGATCGACGTGAACCTCAAGAAGCTCCTTACTTGGGCGGGCATCGCGTTGGTGCTGTTCTTCCTGATCAGCGCCCCCACCCAGGCATCGGGCCTGGTCACCAACATCCTGAACCTGTTGAAGAACGGCGCGGAGTCGATCGTGACGTTCGTACAGTCGCTGTTCTGACCCGACTGCGGGACAATAGCGGTCATGTTCGCACCGCGGGACCCGGACGAGTACCTGCTGCCGACCGAGCGGCGGGTGATCCGCGTCCGCAGGCACTGGACGTACGTGCTGTGGGACGTGTTCGAGGCGATCGCCCTGCTCGCCGTCGCGGTGATGGTCTCCTACCTGCTGCCGGGCGGGTACTGGCTGTTCCAGAACATCCTGTGGTACGCGGCCCTGCTGGTGGTCCTGCGGTTCGCCTACATCGTGGTGGACTGGTGGGTCGAGCGGATCGTCGTGACGGACAAGCGGTTCATGCTGATCACCGGCGTGTTCACCAACCGCGTGGCGATGATGCCGATCACCAAGGTCACCGACCTGACGTACGAGCGCACCTGGCTGGGCCGCCTGCTCGGCTACGGCACGCTGATCGTCGAGTCCGCCGGCCAGATCCAGGCGCTGAACCGGATCGAGTTCCTGCCCCGGCCCGAGATCGTCTACGACGCGATCTCCGAGCTGGTGTTCGGTGACAAGCAGGCCCAGTCCGAGCGGTTCTCGATGATCAAGGCGAAGCGCGCGGCGCGGGGAAAGAAGCTGGTGCCCTAGTTTGGGCGCATGACGTCCCTGTTCACGCCGACGGGCACGGCCGCCCTGGTCACGCTCAAGCGCGACGGCCGGCCGCAGCTGTCCAACGTCGGCTACGCCCATGACGAGGCCACCGGCCTGATCCGCATCTCGATCACCGACACCCGGGCCAAGACCCGCAACCTGCGCCGCGACCCCAGGGCCAGCCTCTACCTGACGTCCCCGGACATGCGCAGCTACCAGGTGCTCGACGGGACCGTCGAGCTCACCCCGGTGGCCGCCGACCCGAACGACGCGACCGCGGACGAACTCGTCGACCTGTACCGGACCATCGCCGGCGAGCACCCGGACTGGGCCGAGTTCCGCACCGCGATGGTCGCCGAGCAGCGGCTGGTCGCCCGCTTCACGATCAGCCACAGCTACGGTTTCGGCGGCGCCTGACTCGGGCCGGTCGGTGGGTCGGACAGAATGACCCGGTGATGGACCCGGTGCGGATCGACCTGCACACCCACTCCCGGGTGTCGGACGGCACGGACAGCCCCGCCGAACTGGTGGCCACCGCCGCGGCCGCCGGCCTGGACGTCGTGGCGCTGACCGACCACGACACCACGGCCGGCTGGGCGGACGCCGCCGCCGCGCTGCCACCTGGACTGACGCTGGTCCCCGGTGCCGAGTTGTCCTGCACGTCACCGGACGGCCGGGGCGGGCGGTGCACGGTGCACCTGCTCGGCTACCTGTTCGACCCGGCGGCGCCGGCCGTGGTGGCCGAGCAGCGGCGGCTGCGCGGGGAACGCCGGGACCGCTTGCGCACCATGGCGATCCGGATGCGCGACGACGGCCTGCCGATCGACCCGGACGACGTGCTGGGCAGGTTGCCCGACGGCACCGCGGCCGGCCGGCCGCACCTGGCCATGGCGTTGCAGCGGGCCGGCCTGGTGACCAGCGTCAACGAGGCGTTCGCCACGTACCTGAGCCGGGGCCGCGGCTACTACGTGCCCAAGGCGGACACGCCGGTGCTGGACGCGATCCGGATGATCACCGAGGCCGGCGGGGTGACGGTGCTGGCGCACGCCTTCGCCAGCACCCGGGGCCGGACCGTCACGGCGGACGTGATCGCCGGCCTGGCCGCCGCCGGCCTGGCCGGCATCGAGGTGGACCATCCCGACCACGACCCGGCCGCCCGCGCCGAACTGCGCGGCCTGGCCGCGGATCTCGGCGTGGTGGCCACCGGGTCCAGCGACTACCACGGCCGCAACAAGGTGGTCCGGATCGGCCAGGAGACCACGGCACCGGCGGCGTTCGACGCCCTCGTCGCGCGGGCCACCGGCACGCCGCCGCTGGTCGGGCGGGCCGCCGGGTGACGTTCTTCGACACCTCGCTGTTCGTGGAGGCCACGGTCACCCTCGTCGTGATCATGGACCCGCCGGGGACGATCCCGGTGTTCCTCGCCCTGGTCGGGCGACGGCCGCGGGAAGCTCGGGACCGGGCCGCCCGGCAGGCGGTGCTGGTGTCGCTGGCGGTGATCACCGTGTTCGCGGTGGCCGGCGAGGCGATCCTGGCGTACCTGGGCATCGGCATCCCGGCGTTGCAGGGCGCGGGCGGCCTGTTGCTGCTGCTGATCGCGTTGGACCTGCTGACCGGCCGGGAGAACACGGAACCGAGCGCGGTGGAGGACGTGAACGTGGCGCTCGTGCCGCTGGGCACGCCGCTGCTGGCCGGGCCGGGCGCGATCGCGGCCACCATCGTGTACGTCCGCCAGGCGCACGCACAGTTCGGCTCGTACGTCGCGCTCGCCGTCGCGATCGTGTTGGTGCACCTGGTGTTGTTCGTCTGCCTCCGGTTCTCCGGCGCGGTGATCCGGCTGATCAAGGAGAGCGGCATCGTGCTGCTGGCCAAGATCGCCGGCCTGCTGCTCGCCGCGATCGCCGTGCAACTGGTGGCCGACTCGGTGCGCGGCTTCGTCGGCGGGGGTTGACGCGCCAAGTGTCGGTGGGACTGCGTACCGTAGGCGGGGTGCAGGGTCAGCTCGGTTTCGACAGCATGCCTCGCAAGTTGGTCCGAGTCACACCGGCGAAGCTGGCCACGTGGACGGACTGCCCCCGGCGGTACCGGATGAACTACCTCGACCGGCCCACCCCGCCCAGGGGTGCGCCGTGGGCGCACGCGACCCTGGGTGCCGTGGTGCACAACGCCCTGCGCGCCTTCTTCGACGTGCCGCCTGCCGGCCGCACCCCGGAGGCGGCCGCGGCGCTCGTGGTGAGCAACTGGCGGGACGAGGGCTTCGCCGACCAGCGGCAGGCCGCCGAGTACCGGGAGAAGGCCCAGGACTGGGTGTCCGGGTACGTCGCCGGCATCGACACCGACGCCGACCCGATCGGCGTCGAGCGCTGGGTGTCCAGCCCGGCTGGCTCGATCATCGCCGAAGGCCGGGTGGACCGCATCGACGTGCGTGACGGCGAACTGGTGATCGTGGACTACAAGACCGGCAGGCACGCCCTCACCACGGACGACGCCCGGGGCTCCCAGGCGCTGGCGCTGTACGCCGTGGCCGCCCGGCGCACCCTCCGGAAACCGTGCCACCGCGTGGAACTGCACCACCTGCCCAGCGGCACGGTCGCCGTCTGGACGCACACCGACGAGACGCTGCAACGGCACGTCCGGCGCGCCCAGGAGGCGGCGGAGGATCTGACCGTCGCCACCGAACGGCTGGGCGACGGCGCCGACGCGGACGAGGTGTTCCCGCCGTCCGTCGGCTGGCACTGCTCGTGGTGCGACTTCCGCCGGCACTGCCCGGAAGGGCAGGCGGCGGCCCCGGAACTGGAATCGTGGGCGCTGCTGAGCCGGTGAGGTCCCGTGAAACCGCACGACGACGAACACGCTGACGGGTCCGAGGCGCCCACCGACGAACTGCCGGTCGCGGGCGGTTCCGGCCGCCTGGGTGCCGGCCTGGTGGCCGGGGTGAGCGGCGTCGTGCTGTGCGTGCTGCTCTTCATGGCGGTGAGCGTGGTGATCGCGCAGCTCACCAGCGGCGGCCACCACCAGCCCGGTCCGGGCGGGCTGGCCGTCGGCGCGCACGTGGGTGGGCTGGTGGTGGGCGTGTTCTGTTATGGCGTGGCCCGGCGACGCCGGGTACTCGGCCTGGTCGTCGGGCTGGTGGTGTTGGTGCTGTTGCTGTGGTTCTTCTGGTGGTCGCCGGTGCCGGCCTGACGGTCAGGTCATGGCCAGCCAGCTGCGCCACGTGGGCAGCAGGGTGCCGAGCAGCGCCTCCGGGTTCTCCGTGTTGGGGGAGTGCTTCGCGCCCGGCACGACCGCGAAGTCGGCGTCCAGCCGGTCGGCCATGTCCCGCTGCGACGCCACCGACCAGGCGTCGTCCGCCTCGCCGCACACCACCAGGCTCGGCGCGCCGACCGCGCGCAGCGTCCGGGACAGCTTCGCCACCCGGTCCGGTTCGGTGCGCAGCGCCGTGCTCATGCCGAGCAGGCCGGCCACCGTCGAACGCAGGATGCGCAGCCGGAAGAACTCCTTCAGCTCCTCCGGTGTGTCCGCCCACTCCGGTGATGTCGAGTCCATCGTCTCGCGCAGCCGCTGGGCCGCCGTGACGCCGTGCTTGCGCACCGACGGTTCGGCCAGGTCCAGCGCGCCCCGCCGGTAGCCGGGCGGCAGCTCGCCGGGACCGGAGTCCATCAGCGTCAGCCCGATGATCGGCGCGTCCGCCAGCACGGCACCCCGGGCCACCAGACCGCCGTACGAGTGGCCGAGCAGCAGGATCCGCCGGCCGTCCGCGACGAGCTTGCCGATCATGTCGGCGATCACCGCGCCCAGCGCATCCGGCCGGTACGCCGGCTCGTCGTCCGGCCCCTCCGACTCGTACTGGCCGGGCAGGTCGATCGCGATCACCTCGACGCCGGCGTCGGCGATCGGGTCGATCAGCGGCGCGAAATCCTCCTTCGACCCGGTGAAACCGGGCAGCAGCAACGCTGTCGCACCCAGGTTCGGCCCGCCGGCGTACGCCTGGAGCGCGGCGACCGTCCCGTATCTGCTCGGCAGGTCGACCCTGGCCGCCCGGTGCGGACTGAGCTGGGAAGGCTTCGGCGGTGTCACAGACCTGAGTCTGCCTCAACGAAGCCCGCCGCGCCGCCATCCGCACGGTGTACTGCCGCGTTTCCGTGCGGTGTCAGTGGAGCGCCACCAAGGTGGTGCCACGCTGTTCCAACACCACCGGTCCGAGCGTGGCCATGGTGACCTCGCCCGTGTAGCCGTGCCGGTTCACGCCGATCGAGCCGACCTCGGCGCCGGTCGCCTGGTCACGCACCTGGAGCGCCCCGCGCACCGGCACCAGGTACTGCCCGGCGAACACCACGCCAGGCCCCAGCGTGTCCGGCACCGTCCACTCGGGCGCGAAGTTGGTGGTGGACAACGCGACCGTGGACGAACCGGT
Source organism: Pseudonocardiaceae bacterium (assembly GCA_035273045.1). Classification (GTDB taxonomy): domain Bacteria; phylum Actinomycetota; class Actinomycetes; order Mycobacteriales; family Pseudonocardiaceae; genus DATEPR01. The sequence goes on from DATEPR010000531.1 coordinate 5,806, forward strand.
CCACCAGTACACCGCGCTCGGCCCGACGTCCACCGGCACCACCCGGCCCGGCGGGTCGCCCCGCAGGTCGCCCGGCGCCGTGGTGATCGGGTACTGGGTGAGCTGGTTGCCGTTGTCCGCGTTGAACACCACCAGCCGGTCCGGGTTCGGCATGGCCACGGCGACGTACGAGTCGTTCATGGTGACGATGCGGGTCCCGGTGCCGCCGATGTCCGTGCTGAACAGCACCGACGGCGTGTCCGCCGCCTTGGCCGTCGCCCGGTACACGGTGAGCCGGTCACCGGGCTCGCCGGGGCAGCGTTCGATCACGCCGATCTGACCGGCCCACGCCGCCACCGAGCCGTAGTGGCAGCCGACGCGCGGCTGCACGTGCGGGTTCACGAAGTCCGGCACCGTGCCGTACTCCATGGTCTGCACCATGTCCGAGCGCCACGTGTCCAGCAGCGTCGCGCCGGTGGTGGTGACGTAGGTGCCGTCGAACACCAGCCGGGTGCCGAGCTGGGCGTCACCGTTGCGCTGGGCGCCGCGCTGGCCGGTCGTCGGATCGAGCTCGGTGACCTCGTTGCAGTTCGACCGGTGGTAGACGGCGACGACCTTGCCGAACGCCGGCGCCACCGTGCACAGCGGCAGATCACGGGTATAGCTCCAGCGCTGCCGGCCGGTCAGCGGGTCCAGGCCCACCACGGCGCCGTCATTGCCGGTCACGACCGTTGGTCCGGCCACCACCGGCACCGGCGTGGCCGGGCTCGGCCGGGACCAGAACTCAGCCAGCGACGGCGGGAACCTGTTGGGCGGCTGCGGCGGTGTCACGTGCGCCGGCCCGAGCTCCAGCACGGTGTTGTGGATGTCACTGCGCGACCACAGCATCACACCGGTCACCACGGTCGCCACCAGGATCAGCACGGCGACGACGTAGTCGACGGGACGGCGGAACGGGTTCGGACCCCGTCGCCGGACGTGGTGTGGGTGCACTTCGGCCGGTTCCTGCTCTCTCGTGCTGCTGGCTCGGCCATCCAAGCACAGGGGCCGAGAGATCAGGGTGAACTGCGGTCTCTGTTGAGATTCTCGGCTCGTTGACGTCTCTGCTCGTCGCGGGGTCTCGGCTCGTCGTTGAACTTCTGGGGTCTGGTTGGGTTCTTGGTCCCTCGGTGGGCTCTCGGCCGTTCGTTGGGCTCTCGGCCCCCGTCCTGGGCTGTGGATCGGGGGACTTGGTGGGGCTTTCGTTGCGCTTCCGGGTACGGGCTTGGGGCGTCCCGGTGGGCCTCGCTGTGCTTCCGGGTGCCGCTGTCGCCCTTCCGGGGCGAGTTCGCTGTGCTCCCGGCTGGCGGTTTCTTGGGCCGCCTGCCTGCTTCCGGGTGCGATTTCCGCAAGCCCGCCGGTCCTTGTGCTGCCGGGAGCGCTTCTTGGGTGTCGCTGCTTATTCCTCTGTTGCCTTGTCTTCGGCGCCGGCGCGGCGGCGGGTGCGGCGACGCCTGGTGCCTGGTTCGCGTTGTTCCGTGGGGGTTTCCGGGCGGGTGTCCTGGGGTTCCGTGCTGGTCTGGCCGGCGGGGGTGACTCTGCGGGTGCGGCGGCGCCTGGGCTTCGCCTCACCAGCCGGCTGGTCCTCCGTGGTGGGGCGGTCGCGGCGGTCGCTGGTGCGGCGCCTTCCGCGGGGCCTCGACGACTGGCCGTCGGACCTGGTCAGCTTCTCCAACGGCTCGGCCGCCAGGCCGGCCCTGGTGCGCTGGCCCAGCGGGAGCCGGCCGGTGGTGTCGGCGGCGATGCCGAGGTCCGTCTGCAGATGCTCGGATGTCGAATACGTCTCCACCGGCTCCGGCATGCCCAGGCCGAGGGTGTCGCTGATCAACTTCCAGCGGGGCTCCTCGTCCCAGTCGACCAACGTCACCGCGACGCCGGTGCGGCCGGCCCTACCAGTGCGGCCGATTCGGTGCACGTAGGTCTTCTCGTCGTCCGGGCACTGGTAGTTGATGACATGCGTCACACCTTCGACGTCGATGCCCCTGGCGGCCACGTCCGTCGCCACCAGGACGTCGACCTTGCCCGAGCGGAACGCGCGTAGCGCCTGCTCACGGGCGCCCTGGCCCAGGTCACCGTGGACGGCGGCGGCCGCGAAGCCGCGTTCGGTGAGCTCGTCGGAGACCTTCTGGGCGGTCCGCTTGGTGCGGGTGAAGATCATGGTCAGGCCACGGCTCTCGGCCTGGAGCACGCGGGCGACGACCTCGATCTTGTCCAGCGCGTGCGCCCGGTAGACGAACTGGGCGGTGCGCTCATGGATCGCGCTGGCGTCGGTCTCCTCAGCCCTGATGTGCGTCGGCTGGTTCAGGAACGCCCTGGCCAGCGTAATGATCGGGCCGGGCATGGTGGCCGAGAACAGCATCGTCTGCCGCTCGTCCGGGACCATCCGCAGGATGCGCTCGACGTCCGGCAGGAAGCCCAGGTCGAGCATCTCGTCGGCCTCGTCCAGCACCAGGCCGCAGACCTTGCCCAGCACCAGGTGACGCTGCTCGGCCAGGTCCAGCAGCCGGCCGGGGGTGCCGACGACGATGTCCACGCCCCGCCGCAGGGCCGCGATCTGCGACTCGTACGGGCGACCACCGTAAATGGCCTCGATGCGCACGCCCAGGTGCCTGCCGGCGTCGGTCAGGTCGCGAGAGACCTGGAGACACAGCTCGCGGGTGGGCACCACGACGAGCGCCTGCGGTGTCCCGTCGCCGGGCAGGTCCAGCCGCTGCATCAGCGGCACGCCGAACCCGAGCGTCTTGCCCATGCCGGTACGGGCCTGACCGATGACGTCCTCGCCGGCCAGGGCCAGCGGGAGGGTGAGTTCCTGGATGGCGAACGTGCGCTCGATGCCGGCGCCGGCCAGCGCCCGCACGATCTCGTCGCGCACGCCCAGTTCGGCGAAGGTGGGAGCGTTCTCGTCGACCTTTGCGCCCGCCTGGAGCGGGTGTGACGGGTCGGGCTCGGGCAGGCCGGCCTCGCTGTGCTCCAGCGTGACCGGGTCCAGATGTTCGCCTGTGATGTCCGTTGTGGTGATGGTGTCCGTGTGACTCTGCACGGTGTGTGTTGTCGCCTCTCTCGTCCAGCACGCAACCGCCCTGGACGGGCCGCTCGACCGCCTCACCGGCGGCTCAGCACGCCAGCTACGAGGCGGGAGAGGCCAGCGAGGTGTTGCGCGCGCTCTCCACACGGGTGCCGCCATCCGGCGCGCACCGTGGTCATTCACCCGGCTCCGACGTAGGCAGTCCCTGCCGGCGGATACCGAGTTCGCCACCATCCTACCCGGCCGACCCGCCGGAAATCGCCAATCGGTGACCGACGCCCCGCTGCGGGTCGTGGCCGAGCCGTTCTGGTTGGTGACCGGTCCGAATGGATACGCTCGTCGCCATGAGCGAGGCGGACCAGCGGGTCGGACCGGTGCCGAAGCTGACCGACGGCGTCGCTGACCTGCTGGGCGTGCTCGCCTACGGCGAGCTGTCCGCCTTCGACCGGCTGGCCGAGGACGCGCGCCAGGCGCCGACGCTGGCCGGCCGGGCCGCCCTGTCCGAGATGGCCGCCGCCGAGATCGGGCACTACCAGATGCTGGAGCGCTACCTGGCCGACCACGGCATCCGGGTCGAGGACGCGATGGCTCCGTTCGTCCGCGCCTTCGACTCGTTCCACAGGCTCACCTCGCCCCGGTCGTGGCTGGAATCACTCGTCAAGGCCTACGTCGGCGACGGCCTGGCCGCCGAACTGTACCGGGAGATGGCGTCCTGGCTGGACGAGCCGACCGCCGAGTTGGTGCACGCGGTGCTGGCCGACACCGGCCATTCGGCGTTCGCCGAACGCGAAGTCAGGGCGGCCTGCGCGCAGGACCGGTCGGCCCGCGACCGCCTCACGTTGTGGGGCCGGCGGCTGCTCGGCGAAGCGCTGACACAGGCGCAATACGTTGTGGCGGAACGGGATGGGCTCGCCGAGCTGATCGTCTCCGGGTCCGGCGACCTGGCCGGAGTCGCCGCCTTGTTCCGCCGGATGCAGCAGAGCCACGGCAAGCGGATGGCCAGTCTCGGCCTGGGTTGAGCACCGGGCGTGCCCGGTTCTCGACTACGCTGGCGATGTTTCCGTCCTGGGTGTTCCGGAGGTTCAGCGTGGAGGTCAAGATCGGCGTCGCGGACAGCCCGCGGGAGCTAACGGTGTCGAGCGCGCTGACCCCGGACGAGATCGAGAACCTGGTCTCCGAGGCGCTGCGCGGCGACCAGGGCACGCTGACGCTCGTCGACGAGAAGGGCCGCCGCGTCGTGGTCCCGGTGGCGCGGATCGCCTACGTGGACATCGCCCCAGCGGACACCCGCAGGGTGGGCTTCGTCGCCGGCTCCTAGGCGCACTCCAGCAGGTCCAGGATCTGCTGACGGGCCGCGCCCAGGTCGGTGACCAGCCGGCGATAACCATCGTGTCGGCGTCGTCGTTCTTGTTGCGGGTGAAGTCCTCGGCTTCCCGCGCCCGGGCCACCAGCAGTGGTTGGACACACACCAGTCGCACCCCGTGCTCCGCGGCGATGCGGTCCAGCACCCGCCACCGGTGTCCGCTCGGCTCGCAGGCCACCGCGACCGAGCAGAACCCGGCCTCGGTGGCCCGGGCCAGTCCCCACGCCACCGTGTCGGTCAGTTGCCATGCCTTGGCCCGTACCGTGCGCCGGGCCAGCACCCGGGAGTCCGGGTCGGTCAGCGCGCAGGCTTGTTTGTCCGCGGCCCGATCGAAGGCCAGCACCGCTGTCTGGCGGTGATGATCTCCCACAGCCGGGACAGCTTCTCGTTACGCCGGCGATCTCCCCGGGACAACCGGTGGCCACTGCCGTGGGACACGACATCCTCCTGGTGCGGTTGGGACTCCAAGCCCGAACACCCCGTCTGGAGGATGTCCCCGACTTCAACCGCTCAGGTTGTTACTGCGGATGACCCTCGCGCGCCGGTACACGATGGCGTCGAGTCACTCGGGCGTGTGGTTGACCAGCAGAGACCTGGACGCGACGATGTTGGCGAACGCTTCACCAAATTTCTTGAAGCAGGAGGGCCAGCATGCACGCTCGATTCCTTGGCAAGGACCCAGAGTCCAACGTCGGCGACTCACCTACGCTGTTCGTGACTGATCGAACAGACAGGCGGACCTACATCGCCCAGGGTTGGCGGGTGACAGACCCGCAGATCTTGGCCGATGTCGGCCCAATCCCAGCCCACGAGACCATCATCGAGATACCAGAAGACGTCTTGAAGTTCTACGCACGTGCGTACCAGGACCAGCAGGATGGAGAGGGAGACCACTGAGCCGACGCATCCAGCCCGGCCCGGAGTTCGGCCAGCTCTTTGCTGACTTCGAGCACACTGCGTTCAGGTTGGAGGTACGGAGCAGGTACGCCCCGGCATACGAGGGTGAGTCGCTTCAGCGGTTTCTGGCCGGC
>DATEPR010000532.1:0-4270 GCA_035273045.1 Pseudonocardiaceae bacterium
CGCTTCACGCTCGGCCTGGGTGCCGGCGAGAACCTGAACGAGCACGTCGTCGGGACGGGCTGGCCCCCGGCGAACGTGCGGCACGAGATGTTCGGCGAGGCACTGAACATCATCGCCGAGCTGTTCGACGGCGGTTACGTCAACTACGCGGGCAAGCACTTCTCGGTCGACTCGGCGAAGCTGTGGGACCTGCCGGAGCGCCGGGTGCCGATCGCGACCGCCGTGTCCGGACGGCAGTCGGTGGCGCTGGCCGCGCCCCGCTCGGACGCGATGATCGCGGTGACGCCGGACGCCGACCTGGTGCGCACGTGGGATTCGCTGTCCACCGGGTCGAACCAGCGCAAGATCGCGCAGGTGCCGGTCTGCTGGGACGCCGACCGGGACACGGCCGTGCGGCGGGCGCACGACCAGTTCCGCTGGTTCGCCGGTGGCTGGAAGGTGAACGCGGAACTGCCCGGCACGGAAGCGTTCGCCGCGGCCACCCAGTTCGTCACGCCAGAGGACGTCGCGGCGAACATCCCGTGCGGTCCGGACCCGGAGGGGATCGTGTCCGCCGTGCGGCAGTTCACCGAGGCCGGTTTCACCGACGTCGCGCTGGTGCAGATCGGCGGTGACCACCAGCGGGACTTCTTCTCCTTCGCGGAGCGGGAACTGCTGCCCGCGCTGCGTGCGGCGACCTGAAGGAGGTTGTGGTGCACACCCCGTTGCACGACCTGATCGACCACGGCCAGAGCCCCTGGGTGGACTACCTGTCCCGACCGTTCGTCCACGAAGGACACCTCGGCCGGCTCGTCGACGCGGGCATCCGGGGCGTCACGTCGAATCCGACGATCTTCGCCGACGCCATCGCCGAGGGCGACTCGTACGACGCGCAACTGCGGGACGTGCTGCGCGAGGACACCGACCCGAAGGAGGCGTTCCTGGCCCTCGCGTCGACCGACGTGCGGGACGCGTGCGACCTGTTGCGTCCGCTGTTCGGCGCCGGCCGGCGGGATGGCTGGGTGTCGCTGGAGGTCGACCCGCGGCTGGCCGACGACACCGACGCGACCGTCGCCGAGGCCACCCGGCTGCGCGACCTGGTGGACCGGCCCAACCTGATGGTGAAGATCCCCGGCACCACGGCCGGGCTGCCCGCCATCGAGGAGACCATCGCGCACGGCGTCCCGGTCAACGTGACGCTGCTGTTCTCGCTGGCCAGGCACCGGGCGGCCGGCCATGCGTACCTGCGTGGCCTGCGCCGGCTGCTGCGCGACGGCGGTGACCCGCGGTCCGTGGCGTCGGTGGCGTCGTTCTTCGTGTCCCGAGTGGACACTGAGGCGGATCGGCGGCTGGACCGGGTCGGTGGGCACGACGAGCTGAAGGGCACGCTCGGCGTGGCCAACGCCAAACTGGCCTACCAGAACTATCTCAACGTGTTCAGCGGCCCGGACTGGGCGGAACTCGCGGAGGCGGGTGCGACGCCGCAGCGGTGCCTGTGGGCGTCCACGTCGATGAAGGCCCCGGACCGCCCGGACGTGTGGTACGCCGAGCAGTTGGTCGGGCCGGACACGGTGGACACGATGCCCAGGCAGACCGTGGAGGCGTTCGCCGACCACGGCACGGTCGCCAACACGCTGGTCCGGGGTGTCGACGAGGCGCAGCGGACGTTGCAGGCGTTCGGCTCGGCGGGCGTCGACTACGACGACGTCACGGCCGTCCTGGAGCGCGAGGGTGTCGAGCGGTTCAGCGCGTCGTTCCACAAGGTGTTCGACGGCATCGCCGCCAAGCGTGACGAACTGCTCCACGCCTGAGCACCGACGGGGTCCGCCCGGACCGGGGTGGTGATGCGCCAGCACACGGCGAGCGCCAGTGAGCACAGGCCGATCAACCACCCCAGCGCACCGGTCACGGCCATCACGCCGAACTCAAGGTCGGGCGCCAGGCAGTGCACGACCGAGGCGGCTGGGATGAGACGTGTCACCAGAGCCCGCTTACCCGCGTCGGATCGCCTCGTCACGGTCGGTTATTTCCCGCTTCGCCGCGCCGCCAAACCCGTTGCGGCCACGGCGTAGCGCGGTGCGGACCGCGGCGACCGCGACCAGCACGGCGACGACGGCGTCGTAGCCGAGCGCGGTGTCCCTGATCCCGTAGTGCTGGCTGGCCACGCCGGCCGCGATGGTGGGGATGCTGAAGGACAGGTAGGCGACGACGAAGATCGCGGCGACCAGGCCGGCGCGGTCATCCGCGGTGACGTCGGCGGTCAGCATCCGGTACGCCCCGTTCCAGGTGGCGCCGAACCCGACACCGGCGATCCCCGTGCCCAGCAGGAACAATGCCGGAATCGACGCGGCGATCGCGCCGAAAGTCAGCGCGGCGCCGGCGAACAGGACGGTGCAGCCGGCCACCACGCCCACCGTCGGCGTGACCCGTGCCGCCGCCACCGCGCCGAAACTGCCGATGCCGGCGAGCAGGAAAGCCGCCAGCCCGCCCCACATCACGTTGGTCGAGCCGAGCAGGCCGGAGACGAGTTTCGGGCCCAGCGACAGGTAGAAGGCGCTCAGCGACCAGGTCGCGATCGTGGCCGGCAGTGCCACGGCGAAGACGGCCCCGGCGCCCCTGGGCACGTACACGGTGGGCCGCAGCGAACGCAGCCAGCCCGCTCGCGTGGTGCCGGGTTCGGGCATCACGGCCACCGCGAGGATGCCGGCCACGAACGCCGCCAGCAGCAGGACCCAGACCAGGTGGGTCGGCGCGGGTCCGTACTGGGCCAGCGCGCTGACCCCGAGCGCACCGGCACCCAGCCCCAACGTCGGCGCCGCGCTGGTGACCATGCCCGCCCTGGCGGTGCCCGGCGGCTGCGACTCCAGGAGTGCCGCACCGATCGCTCCGGTGGCCAGTCCGACGCTGACCCCTTGCAGCGCCCGCGCCAGGTAGAGCGCACCGACCCCGGCCGCCGACCACCACACCACGCACGCCACCGCGTTGCAGGCCAGTCCGGCGATGATGACCGGCCGCCGGCCGACGTGGTCGGACAACCGGCCCAGCACCAGCAGCGACGCCAGCAGCGCCAGGGCGTAGACGCCGAAGATGACCGTCACCGTCGCGGTGGAGAAGTGCCACTGGTGCTGGTAGACGCCGTACAGCGGAGTCGGCGCCGCGCTGGCGGCCAGGAGCAGGAGGAACACCGCCCCGACCGTCCAGAAGGCGGCCTGACGGGACATGCGGGGCATCACGACGTGGTCAACGCGGCCGGCGGCGATGATCGCGGCCGCTGGCTGTCTCAGGTGGTGAGGCGCGGTGTGTCGCGGGAATAGCCGAACGCCGTGCGGCAGTGGGCGAGCAGTTCGCGGAGCGCCGGGTTGCGGGTCGCCTTCCAGATCAGGGCGAGCAGGGCGGGCTGCCCGATGCCGGTGATGGGGCGGGCGACGAGCGTGTCCGTGTGACGGGCGGCCATCGACTCACTGAGCACGGCGACCGCCACGTCGCGGGCGGCCAGATCGGCGATGGCGTCGGCGGCGCTGGCGTGCAGCGCGATGGTGGGGCGCACGTCCTGGGCGGCACAGGCCCGGTCGAACACCGTGCGCAGGCCGGTGCCCGGTGGCATGCACACCAGCGGGTGCTCGGCCAGGTCGGTCAGGCTGATCTCGGGCCGGTCGGCCAGCGGGTGCCCGGGCGGGACTGCCACGACCAGCGGTTCGCTGACGATGGTCAGGGCCTGCAGGTCACGGGGCAGTTCGGCGGTGCCGATCAGGGCCAGATCCACCGCGCCGGTGCGGACGTCCTCGGCCAGATCGGCGGAACTGCCTTCCAGCAGGGCGAGTGTCACGCCGGGATGGGTGCGGTGGAAGGTGGCCAGGGCGTCGAACAACGGTGTGATCGTGCAGCCGACGACCATGGCGATGGTGAGGCTGCCGCGGACCACCTGGCTGACGTCGGCCACCGCCTGGCCGAGTGCGGCGGTCGCGGCGAGGGCGGCGCGGGCGTGTTCCAGCGCGGCCTTGCCGGCCACGGTCAGGGTGACGACCCGGGAGGTGCGGTCGAACAACTCGGCGCCGAGTTCCCGTTCCAGTTGGCGGATCTGGGCGCTGACGCCGGACTGGCTGATGTGGACCCGTTCGGCGGCGCGGGTGAAGTTGCGTTCCTCGGCGACAACCACGAATATCCTAATGCGGTTCAGGTCGAGCGGTGGCCTGCTGAGATCCACCATGCCGCCTCCTCTACTTCTTTCGCCACTGGCCGAAGCTAGGCAACACCCTGCACTACGGCGATCGTGTCGGGCCAACACCATCTT
>DATEPR010000533.1:0-9381 GCA_035273045.1 Pseudonocardiaceae bacterium
GACGGACGAACCGGTGGTCGACGCCGAGCTTCTGGAACGTCTGCATGGTGGACAGCCCGATCACCGGCACCCGCCCCGCGACGCCGACGTAGCCCAGCCGAAGACCCGCCTGGGTCTTCGCCATGGCGTGGATCGCGTTGAACGCCGACCCGCCGAGGGCGGTGTCCGGGCGGACCGCGCTGACCGCCTCGATGGCGGCATGGATGGTGTCCGCGTTCACGCTGTGTTCGGTCCCCCAGGTCAGCGTGCCGACGGTGGCTTGGAGCAGGCCGGACAGCCGGCCGGTCACCGACCGGGACAGGTGCTGCTCGGCGAGCGCGGAGGCGTTGGCGATGTAGTCGAGGTTGAGGGCACCGATGCCGACCACGTCGAGCGCGAAGCCGTGCGGCGCGCCGTCGCCGCGCAGGCTGCCCAGCAGCTCAGGCATGGGGTCCCCTTCTCCGCACCAGACCTTCCCGCTCCAACATACGTTCCAGGTCGTAGAAGGTCGCGTCCACTTGGCCGCGCGGAAAGTCCAGCCGGATGAGACCCGCGATGTTGGAGAAGGTGTCGCAGCCCTCCTCGGCCAGGATCGCCACCTTGCCGAATCCGTAGCGACCCTGGAAGATGCCGGCCTGGTGCACGAGGTTCTGGTCGGCGGGCGCACGACCGCCCGGTGGTGCGGCGCCCGCGCCGAGTAGGCACACCGCGAAACCGCACCGGTCCAGGTGACGGTCCATCAGCACGGCCAGATTGGTCTCCCCGACCTCGGCGGTGCTCAGCTCGTAGGTGACCAGGCCGCAGTCCCGCTCAAGGAACCGGCGCACCTCCGCCGACTGCCGGTTCTCGTTGTGCACCAGGAAAACCGCGGCCCGTCGCGCGTCGGGGCCGGACATCGTCTCGGTCTGCTGCAGGAAGCCCTTGCTCAGATCGGGCAGCTCCTGGTAGCCACCGGCCGAGCTGAACCGCAGCTTGTGCCTGGCCAGGCTCAGCCCGACGAACGCGCCGAGTTCGACCTGCAGCCGGTCGGCGGACAGCGCGGCGAGCACGGCCGCGGCGAACACGTCACCGGCACCGGTGGCGTCCTCCAGGTCGGTCTCCCGCAGCGGCCGGCGCAGTTGGAACCGCTGTGCCGCGACGCCCTGCTCACTGGTCCGGAACACCTCGACGACGTCGTACCGCTTGGTGACGAACACCGAGCACCCCGCGGCGCACAGAGCCAGCGTCTTGCGGGCCACGGCGGTGTCCGGTTCACCATGCGTGTAGCTGCCGAGCGCCTTGAACTCCCGGTAGTTCACGAACAACAGGTCGGTCAGCCGGAGAATGCCGAGCACGGCGGAACTGGGGTGTTCCGCCCAGTCGAAACCGGGATCGAAGCTGATCCGCAACGCCGGGTTGATGTCCTTGGCGCGGACCAGTACGCGCAGCACCTCGTCAGGTGTCTGGTCATCCAGAAACGACGTGACGTGCACGCAACGCGCCGACGCGAGATACCCGGCGATACCGGCGAAATTGTTCCTGATGTGTTCCACCATCTGGAAGTTCGCTCCCGGGTGAATGAGCATCACCCGGTCGGTGTCGTCGATGTAGGACAGGCACAGGCCGCACGGCCGGTCCGGGTAGCGACCCACCCAGGTGTGGTCGATGCCGAGATCCGCCATCTGGCCGATGAACGACAGCCCGGGAGCCTCGACGCGGCCGACCACGCCGACGTAGCCGAGCCGCAGGCCGACCCGCATCTGGGCGAGCGCGAAGATGGTCAGCCACGCCGAGCCGCCCAGCGAATAGCTCAGCGAGGCGGCGGACAGGTTCTGGATGGCGGTGAGAATGGTCTGCTGGTCGACCGGCCCCTCCCGATTCCACTCGAACCGGGCGGTCGATTCGGTGACCCGGTCCGCCATGTGCTGGGAAAGGCGGGACGCGCTGGCGATGTAGTCCACATTCAACGCGCCGAAGCCGACGATCTCCGGCGCTGCCATTTCGGGGGTCGGTTCGCTCACGACGTGGGACGATCCCTTTCCACTGTGGCATTCCGCACGGCAGTCAACCACATCCGGCCGACCGGTGGCCGCGGTTCACCCAGATCGCCTAGCGGCCCGCCAAGGGCCGCGTGGTCTGGCATCGTGGTCGGGCGATCTCGGCGCACGGGAGGACGGATGAGCGACTGGATCAGAGTGTTCCGGCCGGCCCCCGGCGCGGCGCACCGGTTGGTGTGCTTCCCGCACGCCGGTGGCTCGGCCAGCTACTACCGGCCGTTCGCGCTGGCGCTGCCGCCGTCCGTGGAGGCGCTGTGCGTGCAGTACCCCGGCCGGCAGGACCGGCTGGCCGAGCCGGTGATCGCCGACATGCACGAACTGGCCGACCAGGTCGCCGCCGAACTGCGGCCGTGGCTGGACCGGCCCACCGCCTTCTTCGGGCACAGCATGGGCGCGACGCTCGCCTTCGAGGCCGCGCTGCGGCTGGCCGACACCGGCCGGGTGGTGTGCCTGTTCGCGTCCGGCCGCACCGCGCCGTCCCGGCAGCGGGCCAAGACGGTCCACCTGCGGGACGACGACGGCCTGCTGGCCGAGGTCCGCAAGCTCAGCGACATCGACCCGGCGCTGCTGGCCGACCCGGAGATCGCCCAGCTCATCCTGCCCTCACTGCGCGGCGACTACCGCGCGGCCGAGACGTACCGGCACGTGCCCGGCCGGCTGCTGGACTGCCCGGTCGTCGCGCTCGTCGGCGACGCGGACACGGAGGTCGACGAGGCCGAGGCCAGAGCGTGGGCCGACCACACCACCGGCCCGTTCGCCTGCCACGTCTTCACCGGCGGCCACTTCTACCTGGCCGACGCGCTGCCCGAGTTGGCGCGGCTGGTCGACTCGGTCCTCGATTAGTCCGTTGTGGACGGTCACTTCACGGGAGTGAAACTGGTCGAACAGGAATCGGCGCTGCCGTGCGCGGTGGCGGTGACGCTCACGATCACCGTGAAACCGGGCGTGGCGCGGCTGATCAGGAACTCGATCTCCGCCCTGCCGCCGCCGCTGGCCGTCGCGGAATGGCTGGTGGTCGTCGTCTTGTAGTGCGCCGTGGCGGTGACCCTCGCACCGGCGACGGTGTGCACGATCACGTCGGTTGCGTGGTTGTCCGCCGGGTGGCTGTCGGTCATCGACGCCGTGCACGTGGTTCTCGGCGTTGGCTTCTTCGTCGTGGTGTGGACCGGCGCCGGGCGGGTCGTGGTGTGGGTCGTGATGGTGTGACGCACGGTCACGCGGTGGGTGGTGGTCGGCGGCGTCGTCGTGGTGGGGATGGTCGTGGTGGGGATGGTCGTGGTGGGGACCGGACTCGACGTGGTGACCACCGACGTCGTGGTCTGGGCCGGCTGGGCGGTCGCCGTTGTCAGGTCTGTCGATCCGCAGGCGGCCAGTAACACGGCACAGCCGCCGGCGCACAGCGCGCCGGCCCAACGCAGCAACGATCTGGGCACTGGAGAAAACCTTCCGAAGAATCGCGGAAAACCCAACAGCGGTTATGTCGCGGAATCGACCGGCGCGTTACACCGAACAATTCCTGGACAAATTCCGGACACGATTCACCGGGAGTTTGTCCTTAACAACGTTAAGTGACTGGTACGCTGGCCTGGTGTCGGACGAGCGGCTGGCAGCGCCCACTCAGCCCGGTGTACTGGCGGACGATCTGCGCGTGGCGCTGATGCGCGTGTCCCGGCGGATTCGGCTCGAAGGGGCGGGTGGCAAGGTCACGCCGAGCCAGTTCTCCGTTCTTGCCGCGCTCAAGCACGGTCCGCTGACGCTGCGGGAACTGGCCGAGCGGGAACAGGTGCAGCCGCCCGCGATGACGCGCACGGTCGCGTCGCTGGTCGAGTCGCGCCTGGTCGCGCGGGTGCAGGACCAGCAGGACCGCAGGCAGGCGGTCGTCTCGCTGACCAGGACGGGCCGCAAGGTGATCGACGAGACCCGCAACCAGCGCACCGAGTGGCTGGCCCGGCGGCTGGTCGAACTGTCCGACGACGAACGCCGGACGCTCGCCTCGGCAACCGAGATCCTGCGGCGGATCGGCCAGTCCTGACCGACTGTTACTTAGCTGAAGTAACTGGTATGCTGGTGATCAGGTGTGATGTCGAGGAGGTCCGGTGGGCGCCAGCTTTCGCGCGCTGAAGTCCCGGAACTACCGACTGTGGGTCTCCGGCACCGTCGTGTCCAACACCGGCACGTGGGTCCAGCGCACCTCGCAGGACTGGCTGGTGCTCACCGTCCTCACCCACCATTCCGGCCTGGCCACCGGCATCACCACCGGCCTGCAGTTCGCGCCGCTGATGCTGTTCTCGCCGCAGGCGGGCGTGATCGCGGACCGCTTTCCCAAGCGGCGCCTGCTGTTCATCACCCAGTCGGTGATGGGGTTCAGCGCGCTGCTGATCGGCCTGCTCGTGGTGACCGGCGTGGTGCGGCTGTGGGAGGTGTTCGCCTGCGCGCTGCTGCTCGGTTGCGGGACGGCACTGGACAATCCGGTACGGCAGTCGTTCGTGTCCGAAGTGGTGCCGCGGTCCGACGTGGCGAGCGCGGTGAGCCTGAACAGCGCGTCGATCAACGCGGCACGGCTGATCGGGCCGGGCGTGGCGGGCGTGATCATCGCGGCCTGGGGCACCGGGCCGGGCTTCCTGATCAACGCGGCCAGTTTCGTCGCCGTACTCGTCGCGCTGGCGCGGATGCGGCCGCGGGACATGTACCGGTCGGACCGGTTGCCGCGCGGCAAGGGGCAGATCCGGGAAGGGCTGCGGTTCGTCCGGCAGCGGCCGGACCTGCTGCTGATCTTCCTGATGGCCGGCCTGGTCGGCACGTTCGCGATGAACTTCCAGATCACCAACGCGCTGATGGCCAGCGGCGCGTTCCACCGCGGCGCCCGGGAGTACGGCCTGCTCGGCTCGGCGATGGCGATCGGCTGCCTGTCCGCCGCCGTGCTGAACGCCAGACGGGAGCAGCCACGGCTACGGCTGCTGATCGCGGCCGAGGCCGGGCTGGGCGCGTGCATGGTGGCCGGCGCGCTGATGCCGACGTACTTCCTCTACGCCGTGTCGCTGGTGTTCATGGGCCTCGGGTCGATCACCGTGCTGAACAGCTGCAACACGGCGGTGCAACTGTCCACTCCGGCCCAACTGCGGGGCAGGGTGCTGTCGCTGTACATCGCCATCCAGATCGGCACCACGCCGATCGGCGCGCCCATCGTGGGCTGGCTGGGCAGCGAGTTCGGCGCCCGGTGGTCGGTGCTGACCGGCGGGTTCGCCGCGCTCGTCGCCGGCGCCTGCGGTGTCCTGGTGCTGGCCGCCCGGCCGGCGGTCGCCGACCACTTCACCGACGCCCTGCGTTCCCGCCGGGTCGAGGACCAGCAGGCCGCGCTCGCCACGAGTTGACGTCAGGCGGGGACGGCGATCCCGCGCACCATCGTCCGGGTGAGCACCCAGGACGGCAGCGGCGCCAGGTCGGCCACGCCGTCGACCGCGAACCCGGCCCGGACCATGGCCGCGCGGGTGTCCCGGTTGAGCTGGCAGCCGCCGACCAGCCGCGACCAGAGCGGGTTGAGGTGGTCCTGCCACCAGGCCAGCCGGCCCTGCCCGCGCACGTGTTCCAGCACGACGAGCCGCCCGTCCGGCCGCAGCACCCGGCGGATCTGCGCGAGGGCGCGGTCCAGGTCGGCGACCGAGCACAGCACGAGCGTGGCGACGACGGCGTCGAAGCTGGCGTCCGGGAACGGCAGGTCCTCGGCCGGCGCGGCCACCACCTCGGCGCCGCCGGCCCGGGTGGCCAGCCGGGCACGCATCGACCGGTCCGGTTCCACGGCGACGACCCGCCCGGCGGAGCGGAAGTAGGGCAGGTTCACGCCAGTACCGGCACCGACGTCGAGCACGTCACCGGTGAGCCCGCCGAGCAGGTCGTCCCGCATCGGTCCCAGCACCCCGCGCTCCAGCGGAGCCTGCATCAGGTCGTACAGCGGCGCGAACACGGGCTGCCTCCTTCGTTCCGGCGCCGAGAATGACGGCTGGCGCAACAGTCCGCAACCGGCGATGTACCCGTCGACGCGGGGCCCGGTGGTGTACCGCATGGCGCCAGTGTTCCGGTAGGAAGGCCCGGTGACCTCCTACGCGGGTACCGGCCCGTTCGCCGGCACGTCGATCACCGACCTGGCAGCCCGGCTCCGGTCCGGCGCCACCACCGCGGCCGACCTGGCCGAGGCCGCTCTCGCCGCGGCCGAGGGCACCGGCGCCGAACTCAACTGCTACGTCACGATCGACCACGCCGGTGCCCGACGCGCCGCCGAGCAGGCCGACCGTGAGCTGGCCGCCGGTGTCGACCGTGGTCCGCTGCACGGCATCCCGGTCGGCGTGAAGGACCTGATCGACACCGCGGGCCTGCGCACCACCCGCGGCTCCCGCCATTTCGCCGAGCACGTGCCCACAGTGGACGCCGACGTGGTCACCGCGCTGCGCCAGGCGGGTGCGGTGATCGTCGGCAAGACCCACACCCACCAGTTCGCGTACGGCCCCACCGGCGACGTCGCGCACACCGGCCCGGCCCGCAATCCGCACGACACCAGCCTGATGGCGGGCGGCTCCAGTTCCGGGTCGGGCGCGGCCGTCGCCGCGGGTCTGCTGCCGGCGGCGCTGGGCACGGACACCGGTGGTTCGGTGCGGATTCCGGCGGCGCTGTGCGGAATCGTCGGCTTGCGGCCCACCCAGGGTGCCGTGTCCGGCGCCGGGGTGTTCCCGCTGTCGCACACCCTGGACACGGTCGGTCCGATGGCCGCGTCCGTCGAGGACACGCGGCTGCTGTGGGCCGCGCTGACCGGCCGGCCGGTGCCGGTGCCGGTGGTCGACGGGCTGCGGGTCGGCGTCGTCCGTTCCAGCCTGACCGACCAGATCGTGCCCAGCCAGGCCGACGCGCTGGACCGGGCGGTGGCCGCGCTGCGCAAGGCCGGGTTCGCCGTCCGCGACGAGATCATGCCGGACCTGGCCGATCTCGGCCTGGTCTACGCGAACATCCAGGGTCCACAGGCCCGTGCCGTGCACGCCGACCGGATCGCGAAATCCGCCGACCTCTACGAACCGGAGGTGTTGGCCCGGCTGGACCGGGCGGCGGAGATCCCGGCGTGGGAGTACGTCCTGGCGATCGAGCGGCGCGAGCGGGCGCGGGCCGAACCGCCGTTCGCCGCCGAGATCGTGGTGCTGCCCACCGTGCCGATCCAGCCGCCGCCGGTCGGTGCGCGGGACGTCGATCTCGGCGCGGGCTGGACGAATCCGATGTTGGCGACGCTGTCCGGCACGGCGGGTTGGAGCGTGCTGGGAGTGCCGGCGGTCAGCGTGCCGGTGCCGGGTGACGGCCTGCCCGGATCGGTCCAGTTGGTCGGCCGCGCGGGCGCGGACAGTCAGGTGCTCGCGGTGGCGGAAGCGCTGGCCAACCTGTTGTGAGCCGGCTCAGGGCGTTCCGGTGACGCGCACGATGACCTGCTCGTTGTCCACCGTGTAGCCCTCGTACTCGAACGTCACACCGGTCCGCTCGACGTACTCCATCCAGGCCCGGTACTCGTGCCGCTCCCAGCTGGGGTAGTTGAAGTACTCGTCGAACACGATGATCGAACCCGGCCGCAACCGCGGACCCACCAGGTCCAGCACGGTGACCGTGGACTCGTACAGGTCACAGTCCACGTGCAACAGGTCCACCGGGCCGGGGTGGTCGGCGAGGAAGCCGGGCAGGACGTCGGCGAACAGGCCGACGACCAGTTCGGTGCCCGGCACCTCGGGCAGGCCCTGGACGCCGAACATGCCCTCGGGGAAACCCGGCCGCCACGCGGTCGGCAGGCCCTGGAAGGAGTCGAAACCGTAGACGTCGCCGCCGCGGCCGTCGGCGATGATGGCCAGCGTCGTGCCCGTGTACACGCCGAACTCCAGCGCCATGCCACCGGTCGGGGCCAGTGACAGGGCGTGCTTGAGGGTGACGTGCGGCGAGTCGAACTGCCGTGCGGACGTCATGTGTTCCTCGGCGAACCGGGCGCTGTCCAACGCGGCCCGCATCTCCCCGGCGAACGGCAGGTCGCGCCGGGCGCGGTGCTCCAGTTCCCGGACCGACTCGATCATCCGGTTCGTCTCGGCCGTGAGGTGCTGGCGCAGTTCGGCGATCTCCTGGCGCATCGCCCGCAGGTGCTCGGCGTGGTGGCGGTCGACCACCTCCTGGACGACGTGCAGCAACTTGTCGCGCAGCGTGCGGCGTAGGCCGTCCAACACTGCCGTTCCTCCACTCGGGCGCGGATTTTGCGCGCACTTTACACCGTGGCGGAACGTCCCCGGGTGGGCCGGTCAGGCCGGTGGCTGCCAGTGCGGGTCGCGGCCGGACATGCCGAGCAGCCGGTCGAACGCGGGCGCGTCGTCGGGCACCGGCACGGGCGCGGCGAACGGCTTGCCCTCGCCCTGGTAGTCGGCGGTGAGCATGGCCGGCGCGAACGCCAGCGACTCGCGGGCCGCGGCCTCCGGCGGCGACCACGGCCGGCCGGTGGCGCGGGCCAGGTCCCAGCCGTGCATCTGGTACTCCCACAGGATCATCCCCAGTGCCAGCTCACCGGGCATCGCGGATTCGCCCAGCCGCAGCGGGCGTGCCGCGGCTCCCTCGCGCAGCGCCTTGTCCAGTTGGGTCGCGGCGGCGCGCACCTCGGCGCCCGCGTCGGCCGGTGCCGCGTAGCCGTCGATGTCCGAGCGGGGTGCCCTGCCCTCCGGGTCGGCGAAGCCGGCGGCGAACGTGGTCAGCCACCCGACGACGTGGTCGAGCAGTCGCCGCACGTCGAACTCGGTGCACGGCGTCGGCAGCCGCCGCTGGCCGGGCGTTGTCGTCTCGACGAGTTCGGCCAGGTCGGCGAGCACGCTGCCGAGCAGGTCGGTGGTGCGCTGGATGGATTCGGTCACCCGATCAGCCTAGGCGGGCCGGAAGCCGGGCCGATTGAAGATTCGCGTCATATCCTCGCGGGCGTGACCAGCACGCCCGAGCCGGTGGAGCGGGACAGCAGGGGGATTCTCGCTCCCGGGCTGCTGCGCCAACGGGTTCGGCTGACCCGCTATCCGGTGGGTGACGAGCTGGCCGGGCTGGTGGACCGGTTCTGGGCGGTGCGCTGGGACCTGCCGCCGGGCCAGGAGCACCGCCAGCGGGTGGTGACGCATCCGGCGGCGAACCTGAGCGTGACCCTGGCCGGCGGGCGGCTGGCGGCCGAGTGCCACGGCGTCGCCCGCGGCGTGAGCACCAGGGTGCTCACCGGGCACGGCTGGGCGGTGGCCGCGATGACCACGCCGGGCGGGCTCGGCGCGTTCGTGGCGAATCCGGCGTCCGACTACACCGACCGGGTGGTCCCGCTCGGCCCGGCGATCGG
>DATEPR010000534.1:0-10268 GCA_035273045.1 Pseudonocardiaceae bacterium
CGACCTGACCGCACTGCGCCGCAGGACCCGGCGGGACAGCCACGCCTACTGGCTGCCGCTGCTGCTGTTCGGTGTGCTGGTGCTGGCCGGATCGCTGCTGTACCGCGGGCGGTTCGGCGACCAGGGCGGGGTCCCGCCGTACCCGCTACAGCTGTTCACCGGCGGCCTGTTACTGGGTGGCAACGCGACGGCGATCGGGATCTACTGGCTCGCGGTGGCGGTTGTGGGAGCTCTGGCGACCCTGGCCTGGTACCGGTGGCGGGGCGACCGGACCGGGCTGCGCGTGCGAACCCTGCCGTATCTGCTGTACCTGGCCGCCGCGCTGCTGGTCATGCTGGGCGTGGTGCCGCTGGCCACCGCGTGGTCGCTGCTCCTGCTGGCCGGCGGGCCGCTGGCGCTGTGGGTGAGTGCGGGCGTGTTCGTACTGGGCCTGGTGATCGCCGCGATCGGCAGGAAAGTCACCTGGATCGTGGCTGTCGGCGCGGTGATCGCGGTGCTGGCCGCGGGCAATGTGGCCGCGGCCGCGCCGCTGCACGGTTTCGGCGGGCTGCTGGTGATCGGCATCGGCCTGCTCGGACTGGCGTGGGCGGAACGCAGCGTCGGCTGTGCCGTCGTCGCCGTGCTGTTCACCGCGGCCGCGCTGCTGGCCAATCTCTACGACATGGAGAACATCTTCTACCAGGTGTTCGGCTTCACCGATGACCTGACCGTCATCGCCTTCTACAGCCTGGTGGTGCCCGCGTTGGTGCTGCTCGTCGGTGGCGTGGTCGCCCTGCTGGGCGGCCGCCGGGAAGCGACGGGATGACCGACCACCCCACCGCCGACCTGGACGACGTCGTCCACCAGCGACACCGGCTGGGCATCCTGACCATCGCGGCGGAGGCGAAGCAGGTCGAGTTCGGCTACCTGCGCGAGGCGCTCGGGCTCACCGCGGGCAACCTGTCCCGGCACATCACCGTGCTGGAGGAGGCGGAACTGGTGAAGGTGCGCAAGGGCTACGAGGGCAAGCGGCCGAAGACGTGGGTGCGGATCACCGACGGCGGGCGGACCGCCCTGGCCAAGGAGCTGACCGTGCTGCGGGCACTGGTGAATGTGAACCCGCAGCCGGCACCGGAACCCGCACCGGAACCGGAGCCGGAGCCGCCGGCTGGCTGAGAGTGCGCTGATAGGCCCCTGTGGACTTCCGGCAGCGGGTGTCGTCCGGGCAGCGGCGGGCGTTGAACGGTGCGAAGGCCCATTCCCTGCCGGAAGGACACCTGATGACAACCGCGTTCGCGCCGGGCGCCTACCGCGCCGCGTCGCTCCCCACGCCGCCCACGGGCTGGCCGGTCGGCTCGTACGACACGTACGAGCAGGCGCAGCTGGCCGTGGACTACCTGGCGGACAACAACTTCCCCGTGCACGACGTCACCATCGTCGGTGTGTCGCCGATGCTGGTGGAGCGGGTGCAGGGCCGGCTCACGTGGGGCCGGGTGCTGGGCGCCGGTGCCGCCAGCGGCGCCTGGTTCGGCCTGTTCGTCGGCCTGCTGCTGGCCATCTTCACGCCGGCAGCCGGCATCGCGCCGCTGCTGCTGGGCCTGGCGATCGGTGTCGTGTTCGGACTCGCGTCGGCCGCGATCAGCTACCGCGCCACCGGCGGCCGGCGGGACTTCACCTCGCAGAGCCAGCTCGTCGCGCAACGCTACGACGTGCTGTGCCAGCCGAGGAACGCCGAACTGGCCAGGCAGCTGCTCGCCGAACTGGCCGGCCAGAACACGTTGTGACGCGGGCTCACCAACTGCCCTTGTGTTCCGGCACCAGGAACACCAGCGGCAGGCACGCCATGAGCAGCGCGGCGAACACCAGGAGCACGTAACCCTGCGCGGCGCCGGGGTCGGCGGCCCGCGCGATGACGGCCGTGGTGACGGACACCGCGGCGATCGAGCCGGACTGCCGGAACATGCCGCGCAGCCCGGCGATCGCCGCCACCTGGTCCGGCGCGAGTTGCAGGCTGGCGTTGTTGGCCGCCGGCACGGACAGGCCCATGCCGCAGCCGGTGATGCCGGCGGCGATCGCCAGCCACAGGTACGGCGAGAGGTGCGGGTCGACGAACATCATCACCAGCCCGGCCGCGACGATCACGAACCCGAGGATCATCGGCAGCCGGTATCCGGTGCGGCGCAACGTCAGCACGGCCAGGCCGGCGACGCTGATCATGCCGACCGCGCGGGCGGTGAGCAGCGTGCCGGCGCCCAGCGGCGGGATGTGGAACCGGTCCTCGGCGTAGAGCGGGACGAGTGCTGCGAAGCCGATCGCGCCCGCGCCGGACAGCACGTTGATCAGGTTCATCACGCCGAAACCCTTGCCGCGCAACAGCCGGTAGGGCACGAACGGCGCATCGTCGTACTTCGAGTGCCGGACGAACAGCACCACGAGTACCGCCGCGACGGCCTCGCAGCCCAGGAACACCGGGCTGTACAGCGGAACCTGGCCGCTGCCCAGGTAGGTGATGCCGAACATGCCGGACAGGATCATCCCGCCGAGCAGTGCGATGCCGCGCAGGTCGATCCGGCTGCGCACCCGGCGCGAGTTGCCCGGCACGAACCTCGCGACCAGCAGGATCAGCACGATCCCGATCGGCACGTTCACCAGGAAGATGCCGCGCCACGACCAGGTGGCCACGAACACGCCGCCGATGATCGGGCCGACGATGCCGCCGATCGGGAAGATGCTGGTGAACATGCCCAGCGCGCGGTCACGGTCCCGGCCGAAGTGGTCGGACACGATGCCGGTGGCCGACGGCATGAACGCGCCGCCGCCGACGGACTGCACCGCGCGCAGCGCGACCAGCACGTAGATGTTGCCGGCCAGGCCGCAGAGTAAGGACGCGACGGTGAACACGGCCGCGGAGATCAGGTAGACGTTCTTGCGGCCGTACATGTCGCTGATCTTGCCGGCGAACGGCATGGCCAGGACCTGGCCGAGCGCGTAGATGGTGATCGTCCAGCCGCTCCAGTTGATCGGCGCGTGCAACTCGCCTTCGATGGCCGGCAGCGCCGTCGCCACAATGGTCTGGTCGACGGAGCTCATGAACAGGCCCAGGGACACGATGGCGAAGATCAGCTTGCGGCGGGCCAGCGGTTCGGCGGGCGCGCTCGCGGGGGTCGGCCGGACGGGCAGCACGTTCTGGGCCTTGTCCACGTTCTGCAACACTAGATGCTTGCCAGCAAGCAAGCAACTCGCCGGAGGTGTGATGGACGTCGAACTCGTGGCGCGCCTGCGGGGTGTCATCAGCCGGCTCGCCCGGCAGCTCAACGCCACGGCGACCGGCGAGGGCCTGACGCCGACCCAGTACTCGGTGCTCGGCCTGATCCGCTGGCGCGGCCCGCTCGGCCTGGCCGAGCTGACCGAACTGGAGGGCGTCAACCCGACGATGCTCTCCCGGATCGTGCGCAAGCTCGACGAGGACGGCCTGATCCAGCGGCTGCCCGACCCGAACGACCTGCGAGCGGTCCGGGTGCAGATCACGCCGGCCGGCGACGAGCTGCACGGCCGCATCCGCACCCGGCGCTCCGGCGTCCTCGCCGACTGGATCCAACGCCTCCCCCCGGAGACCCAGGAAACCCTGCTCGCCGCCGTCCCCGCCATGGAGGCCCTGGCCGACGTCGTCGGTCCCGCCCGCCCCGCCAAACCAGCCAACCAGGCCAGCACCCGCCCCTAGGACCGTCCTAAGCCGGCCGCGTCCTCACGCCGGCCCGGTCACCGGGACAGCACCGCCGTTCCGGTGATCGACGGCGCCAGGCCGGGCACGGCGGCGGCCAGGGACAGGTGGTCGCCGTCGGCGGTGCCGGTCACCTCGACCGGCTCGCCGGCGAACGTGGGCGCGAGCAGCCGGTAGTCGAACGACGCCACCGGGCGCCCCGGGCGGTGCCGGCGCGGGATCTCCAGCAACAGCAGTGCCAGCAGCGGGCCGTGCACCACCAGGCCGGGATAGCCCTCGACGTCGGTCACGTACGGCCGGTCGTAGTGGATCCGGTGGGTGTTGTAGGTCAGGGCGCTGAAGCGGAACAGGGTCATCTCGTCCGGGACGACGGTGAACCGCCAGCCGGCGGCGGCCGGCGAACCGGCCGGCCGGACCAGGGTCCGCGCGGCGCCGGGTTCCTGCGACCGGTAGACCACGTCCTGTTCCTCCACGGCCGCCACCGCGTCGCCGACCCGGAACTCGTGCCGCACGGTGACGAACGCCATCTCACCGCTGCGGCCCTGCTTCACCTCAACTTTGTCCAGTGTGGACGTTCGGCTGACGGGTGCCCCGATCGGCAGTGGCGAGCGGACACGCAGCCGGCCGCCGGCGATCATCCTGCGGCGCTGCGGAATCGGCGGCAGGAACCGGCCCTCCGCCGGGTGGCCGTCCGGACCGAGATCGGACTGCCTCGGATGCTCCAGGAACCCCAGCCAGTGCCACAGCGGCGGCAGTTCGGCGCCGGACCACTCGGGCTGGTCCAGCAGCGCGGTCAGGGCCGCCACCGGCCACCGACCGATCCGGTCGGTCACCGTCACCGGGGCCGGGGACCAGCCGGCGACCGCGTCGGCAAGGCCCGTCATGCGCGGCGGAACTCGGCACGCCAGCGCCGAGGCGTCCGGTCGTCCTGGCCGATCTCCACGGCGACCAGGCCGTCCGCCGCGAAGGCGTCGATCTCCGCCCTGGTCAGCGGCCACGGCGGGCCGCCCGGCGGTGGTGCGCCGTCCGGCCGGATCACCGCGATCACCAGCAGCGTGCCGCCCGGCGCCACCAGGTACCGCACGGCGCGCGTGGCCTGGTCGCGCAACGTCTCCGGCAGCGCCTGCACGGTGTAGCACTCCACGACCAGGTCGAACGCCCGCTCCCACTCGGCCGGCGGGTCCAGCAGGTCGGCGACCTGGTAGTGGACCGGCGAGTCCGGGTAGCGGGACCGCGCCACCGCGACGGCCGATTCGGCGATGTCGAACGCCGTCGTGGCGAAGCCGAGTTCGCCGACGAACTCCGCGTCCCGGCCCAGGCCACAGCCCACGACGACGGCCCGCCGGCCGTCACCCCGCAGTCGCCGCTCGGCAGCCCATTCGACGATCAGCGGGTTCGCCACCTCCCGGTCCCACGGCATCGTCACGTCGCCCCGGCACGCCGCCGAGTACAGCCGGTCGAACCAGGCCGTCGGCCTGCCCTCCGCGATCGCTTCGGCGGCCAGCACGTCGGCTCGCCGCTCCCAGTCGGGTGATGTCTCGGTCATGGGCACATGATGGTTCAGGCGCGACCGCGCGCCAGGTCCAGGATGCGGTCCAGCACCCGGCCGCCGGCGGCACGCAGGCCGTTGTGCTCGAACTCGTTGGTCACCCAGTACCGCATCGTCGGGATCATCCGGGCCGTCGCCAGGCCGAGCCGGAAGTCCACGAAGGCGTCCTCGGCGTACATCGCGGCGGCGCACGGCACATCGCAGGACCGCAGCGCCGCCTCGTCGTACAGCCGCGGCCACTCGTGCTTGGCGAGCAGTTCGGTGGCCTCCCGCAGCGGCGCGAAACCGCCGCAGTCGTCCAGCATCCACGGGAAGGCGTGCTCGCCGGTGAACAGCGTCGGGTCGGCGGCGTAGTCGTCCGGCTGCACCCGCTGGGCGGACCAGTTCGTGACCACGCCGTCGGCGTAGCACGCCTCCTGGAGCACGAAGTAGATCGGATTGCGCTGCGGGAACGGCATGCGCTCGGCGACGTCGTGGGCGAACGTGAAGGACAGCGGGTCGCGTTCCAGCAGGTAGTGCAGGTGCTCGGCGCCGTCGCTGTCGCCCAGCAGGTTGCCGAGCTGGCGGAACCGGCGCGACGTCAGTCGGTCGCCGTTCGCCAGCGTGATCCTGCCCTCGTCGGCCAGGTCCACCACGCGCCGCACCCGGTCCCGGTCGCCGGGGTACCGGAGGTAGTAGCGGCGGTTGCGCTCCAGGACCGTCGGGTAGGTGGCGCGGTACACGTCGTCGATGTGCACGCCCACCGGCGGCACGCCACCGGTGAACAGCGCCTCGCGCAGGCCGTGCGGCGCGATGGACAGGTAGGTCGCCGCGCAGAACCCGCCGAACGACTGGCCGAGCACGCTCCACCGGTCGACGCCCAACTCCGCGCGGATCCACTCGGCGTCCCGCACGATCGAGTCGGCACGGAAATGCGTCAGGTACTCGGCCTGCTGTTCCGGTGTCCTGCCGGGCAGCGTCTCCACCGGCGTGGACCGCCCGGTGCCGCGCTGGTCCAGGAGCAACACCCGGAACTCGCGCAGCGCCCTGGCCAGCCACCCCGGCCCGACCGGAGCACCGGTCGGGCGGGGCGCCTCGAAACCCGGGCCGCCCTGGAGGAACACCAGGTACGGCCGGTCCGGTCCGTCCGGATCGGCGACCTCGCGGGCGAACACGGTGATGCGCTCGCCGGCCGGCCGGTCGTGGTCCAGCGGGACCTGGAACTCGTGTTCGGTCAGGACCAGGCCGGGAATCCGCACAGTCAGCGCCACGCCCGCGATCATGCCAACGGCCCCGCGGCGCCGCATCCGGATTAACCGCCGCCGGTCAGGCCAGTGGGGCGAGGGCTTCGGCGACCGGTGCCAGGACCGCCGGGTCCAGCGGCACCGGTAGGATGACGATCGCCAGGTCGAGGCCCTTCTCGCCGAGCGCGGCGGCCGTGTCGGCGACCTTGCCCGGGCCGTCGTCGTCCAGCCGGACGTGGCTGGACAGGGTGATCTCCGCCGGGTCGCGGCCGATGTCCGCGCAGTGGGCGTGCAGCACGTCGCGCTTGTGCGCGAACTCGTCCGGGGTGCCGCCGGCGAAGTTCCAGTGCTGCGCGAACCGGGCCGTGGTGCGCAGGGTGCGCTTCTCACCGCCACCGCCGATGCAGATCGGCGGATGCGGCGACTGCACCGGTTTCGGTTCGCAGCGGGCTTCGGACAGCTGGTAGTACTTGCCGTCGAACGTGGTGGTCTCCTGGGTGAGCAGGCCCAGCAGCACCTCGCACGCCTCCTCGAACCGGTCGCTGCGCTCGGCGGGCGTGCCCAGTTCCATGCCGTACGCGCCGGACTCCAGTTCGTTCCAGCCGGCGCCGATGCCGATCTCCAGGCGGCCACCGGAGATGATGTCCAGCGTGGCGGCCATGTTGGCGAGCAGCGCGGGATGCCGGTAGTGGATGCCGGACACCAGGTTGCCCAGCCGCAACCGCTGGGTGGCCTGGGCGAGCGCGGTCAGCGTGACCCACCCCTCCAGGCACGGCCCGGTCACGTCGCCGCGGATCGGATAGAAGTGGTCGAAGGTCCAGCCGGACTCGTAGAGCTCGATCTGGTCGGCCTCCCGCCAGACCGCGAGCATGTCCGACCACGTCACGTGTTGGGGTGAAGTCTTGAAGGCGAAGCGCATGTGGTGATCGTAGAACTGTCGCGGCGCGTGACCGTCCACACGGGAGCGATATTCACTTCCGGTTGCCCATTGATGCAACTGGAGTAACGTGGGTTGAGCGGTTGAGCGCACACAGCCGTTTCGGGGACGTGCGCCGAGGGGCTGCACGTCCACTGCCGACAAACCCCACCGCGCCGGGCACGGTTTCCCGGTGTGGCGGGTGATTGGATGGCCGTGACACAACGCGCCCACGAGTACCAGGAACTGGCGCCGCTGTTCCGCCAGCTCGTCGATACCACCGCGCCTGAGTCGCAGCGCAGGACGATCCGTGACCGCCTGGTCACCGAGCACCTGCCGGTGGCCGAACACATCGCCCGCCGTTTCCGCAACCGGGGCCAGCCCACCGAGGACCTGACCCAGGTGGCGACGGTGGGCCTGATCAACGCGGTCGACCGGTTCGACCCGGACCGGGGCACCGACTTCCTGTCGTTCGCCGTGCCCACCATCACCGGCGAGGTGCGTCGCTACTTCCGGGACGCCACCTGGGCGATCCGGGTGCCCAGGCGGCTGAAGGAGTTGCACGCCACGGTCACCGCGGCGTCGGCGACGCTGAGCCAGCGCCTGGGCCGCTCGCCCCGGCCCAGTGAGCTGGCCGAGGAGCTGAACATCCCGGTCGACGAGGTGAACGAGGGGTTGCAGGTCGGATACGCCTACCGGGGCGAGTCGCTGGACGACGCGGCGAACGACGACAACACGACGGCCGACGCCCGGCTCGGCGTCACCGACCGTGACCTGGCCGCCGTGGAGGACCGGGAGACGCTGCACCCGGCGCTGGCGCGGCTGCCGGAGCGGGAGGCGTCGATCGTGATGATGCGGTTCTACGGGAACCTGACGCAGACCCAGATCGCCGAGCGGATCGGCGTGTCGCAGATGCACGTGTCCCGGCTGCTGGCGGCGAGCATGGCCAAACTGCGGGTGTCCATTATGGACGACATCGCGGCCGACGAACCCTGACTGGTGGCACCCGCGGCCGCAGCGGTCACAATGGGTGGGTGAAGGACAGTCCGCTGGTCAGCCGGGTCCGGGACGCCGTCATCGGCGACGATCAGGTGATGTGGGGACCGTACGGTCCGCGACGGGTCACGTACGCCGACTACACCGCATCCGGTCGCGCGGTGTCGTTCATCGAGGATTTCATCCGATCAGAGGTACTACCCCGGTACGCCAACACGCACAGTGAGTCCTCCGGCACGGGCTTGCAGACCACCGTGCTGCGCGAGGACGCCCGGCGGCTGATCCGGGACGCGGTCGGCGGGGACGACGACACCGTGGTGATCTTCTGCGGTTCCGGTTCCACCGGCGCGATCGACAAGCTGGTCGGCATCCTGGGCCTGCGGGTGCCGGCGGAACTGGAGGACCGCTACCGGCTCACCGACGCCATCCCGCGGCGGGAGCGGCCGGTGGTGTTCATCGGGCCGTTCGAGCACCACTCCAACGAACTGCTGTGGCGCGAGTCGATCGCCGAGGTGGTCACCATTCCGGAGGGCGCCGACGGGCACATGTCGGTGGACGCCCTGGCCGAGGCGCTGGACCGGTACGCTGACCGGCCGCTGAGGATCGGCTCGTTCTCCGCCGCGTCCAACGTCACCGGGATCGTCACCGACACGCACGGCATCGCCGACCTGCTGCACCGCAAGGGCGCGCTGTCGTTCTGGGACTTCGCCGCCGCCGCGCCGCACGCCGACATCACCATGCGCGACGGCTGCGCGGCGCATCCGGGTGCCTACAAGGACGCCGTGTTCATCTCGCCGCACAAGTTCGTCGGCGGTCCGGGCACGCCCGGTGTCCTGGTGGTGCGGCGGGAACTGCTGGCCAACCGGGTGCCCACGGTGCCCGGCGGCGGCACGGTCGACTACGTCAACCCGGCCGAACACCACTACATCAGCGATCCGGCGCACCGCGAGGAGGGCGGCACCCCGGCGATCGTGGAGTCGATCCGGGCCGGGCTGGTGTTCGGGCTGAAGGCGGCCGTCGGCACCGAGGTGATCCAGGCCAGGGAGAAGGCGTTCCTGCGCCGGGCCGTGGACACGTGGCGGGCGCGGCCGACCATCCACATCCTGGGCGACCTGGACGCGGAACGCCTGTCCATCGTGTCGTTCGTGGTCCGCGACGGGGAGCGCTACCTGCACCACAACTTCGTGGTCGCGCTGCTCAACGACCTGTTCGGCATCCAGTGCCGGGGTGGCTGTTCGTGCGCCGGGCCGTACGGGCACCGGCTGCTGGGCATCGACGCGGAGCGGTCGCAGCGGTTCGAGCGGGAGATCCTGGCCGGCTGGGAGGGTGTCAAGCCCGGCTGGGTGCGGGTGAGCTTCCACTACTCGCTGTCCGAGGCGGTGGTCGACTACGTCATCGACGCCGTCGACCACGTCGCCACGCACGGCTGGGCGCTGCTGCCGCACTACCGGTTCGACCCGAGGACCGGGTTGTGGCGGCACCGGGACGGCGTGGTGGCGCCGCCGCTGCGGCTGGACCAGGTCGAGTACGACGCCGAGGGCCGGATGACCTACCCGGAGCGGCACGAGCGGGCACCCGAGTCGGCGCTGGCCGGCTACCTGGCCGCGGCCCGCGAGCTGACCGCGGGGCTGCCGCCGTGCCCGCCGGACGGCGTCGGCGCGGCGCGGATCTCGCCGTCGTTCGAAGCGTTGCGGTGGTTCGCGCTGCCCGACGAGTGCCTGCCGGCCGAGTACCGGCCATGAACACGGCACGAGGCGGGCACGTACGTGCCCGCCTCGTGGTTCGGATCAGACGGCCGCCGGCGAGTGGTGCACCTCGAGCTCGTGCACGACCCGTTCGGTGCTCAACTCGTGGGCCGTCAGGTCCACCAGGCTGACCAGAGCC
>DATEPR010000535.1:0-3758 GCA_035273045.1 Pseudonocardiaceae bacterium
CTGGATTGGCGGCGGCAGGGCGGGGTGTGTCGTCCGTTGTGTGGACGACACGCGCGGCTGTTCGGCGGTGCTCCACCGTCGGGACTACTCCGCCAGGTAGTTCTCCAGGTGTTCGACCTTGGTCGTGAGCGCGTCCGTCACGCCGGCCCGCAGGTCGGCCTTCAGGACGAGGCTCACCCGGTTCGCCTTGGCCGCCACCGCGTCCACCGCGGCCTTCACCACCGGCATCACCTCGTCCCATTCGCCCTCGATGCTGGTGAACATCGCGTCCGTCCGGTTCGGCAGGCCGCTGGCCCGCACCACCCGCACCGCCTCGGCGACCAGTTGCCCCACGTCCTCACCGGCACCGATCGGCGTGACCGAGAACGCCACGATCATGGGCTCATCACTCCTCAACTGGTATACCTGCGTGAATGCGTCTGCGGAACGTCGAACCCGGTGACGTCGAAGCCTACGTCCGCATGCGCTGCGATCCCGTCATGATGGCCGAGTTGGGCGGTCCGCTGCCGCGCGACGGCATCGAGGCCAAGGTTCGCAAGGACGTCGCGGCCGCCGAGGCCGGCGAGTCCTGGATCTGCATGGTCATCGAGGACGACGCGGTCGCCGGCATGGTCACGCTGTGGTCGCACGACGACACCGGCGAGTCCGAGATCGGCTGGATGGTGCTGCCCGAGTTCCAGGGCCGCGGACTGGCCAAGGCGGCCGTTCGCCGGCTACTCGACCGGGCCAGGGACGAGCACCGCTGGGGTGTCGTGCACGCCTATCCCGGCGTCACCAACGGGCCGTCCAACGGGATCTGCCGTTCGGTCGGCTTCACCATGGTCGGCCCGACAGACGTCGTGTTCGCCGGCCGCACCCTGCGCACCAACCACTGGCTGATCGACCCTCACCACGTGGTGAACTGACCGCCCAGCGCCACGTCCGCACCCGCGTCCCGCCACCACGTCACCTGCGCCGCGCTGTCCACCCCGTCCACGGCCACCGCACCGCCGGTCTCGTGCACCACACCGACCAGGTCCACCAGCATCCGGTCGAGCACCGACCGGCTCGACGCCGCCTGCGCGGCCACCACCGGCGCGCCGATCCGTACCCCGCTCACCGGCAACTCGTCCAACAGCGCCAGGTCCAACGCGGCACCGTCGAACCCGTGCAGCGCCACGCCGATCCCGGCGTCCGCCAGCAGCCGCAGGTTCTCCGCGGGCACGGTGGAGTCGCCGTGCAACGCGCGCACCGGCACGCCGAGGCTCAACCGCGAGGGCACCAGCCCGTCGATCCGCAGCACCCGGTCGACGACGTCCGGGTCGGCGACCTGGCTGCCGCTCAGCTCGACCACCAGCGGTAACTCCAGCGCCGCCGCGCACGCGGACCGCAGCAGCCAGTCGCCCAGCGGCACCATCAGCCCGGTCTGCTCGGCCAGTTCGACGCACCGGCCATGCGGCACCACACCGAACCGGGGATGGACCCAGCGCAGCACCGGTTCCAACGCCACCGCGGCGCCGGTGGCGAGGGACACCTGCGGCCGGTACTCCAGTCGCACCTCGCCGGCCCGCCACGCCGACGACATGGTCGTGGCGAGCTCGAACCGGTGCCGGTCGGCCTGGCCGGCGTCCGGGTCGAACAACTCCCACTGCCGCCTGCCGTGCCGCTTTGCCCGGCGCAGCGCGAGATCCGACGCCCGCAGCAGCTCGGCGGCGTCGAGATCGGGCCGGGGCCGGTGGACGACACCCATGCTGGCGGACACGGTCACCGTGCGGCCGTCGACGTGCACGGGTTCGGCGAGCCGTTCGTTGATCCGGCCGACCACGGTGGCGGCGTCCGGTGTGGTCGCCGTGTTCTCCACCAGGATGGCGAACTCGTCGCTGTCCAGCCGGGCCACGATCGCCTGCTCACCGGCGACCACGGTGCGCAGCCGTTCCGCGACCGCCTTCAGCAACTGGTCGCCGACGTGCCGGCCGAGGCCGTCGGTGACCATGGCGAAGGCGTCCAGGTCGAGGTGGTACAGCGTGGCGCCGTGCTTGCCTGCCTTGTGCAGCGCGGTTTCCAGCCGGGTGGTGAAGAACTGGCGGTTGGGCAGGCCGGTGACGACGTCGTGTAGGGACTGCCGGGTGAGCTGGTTCTGCAGCAGGCGCAGTTCCGAGTCGTCCTGGACGACGACGACCAGCCGCTCCTGGTCACCGGCGTCGCGCACCAGTTCACCGGTCAGGGTGACCGGCACGGTGTCACCCGCCCTGGTGACCATGGTTCGCCGCTGGCGCAACCTGCGCAGGCTGCCGTCCAGCAACCGGTCACGCGCGTCCCGGACGAACGTCGCGTCGTCCGGTGGGAACAGGTCGAACAGGGACAGGCCGGTGAGTTCGCCCGCGGAGTGGCCCAGCAGCGTGCCCAGCACGCCGTTGGCGCACCGGATCCGGCCGTCCTGGTCGGTGATGGCGATGCCGGTCGGCGCGCTGTCCATGATCGCGCCGATCCGCGCCTGGGCGGCCCGCAGGCCGGTCCTGGCGTCGTTGCCGATCGCGATCATGGTGCGGTTGAGCGATTCCTGCTGCGCCAGCGTGGCCTCGCGGACCGATTCCAGGTAGCCGGCGGCGAACGTGCCCAGCAGCGTGACGACCTTGTCCGGCAACGCGCGCACGCCACACAACTCCGGCTGGTGCAGCAGGGCCTTGCCGAGCACGTCCATGGTGCGCTGGAAGGTGGGCTGGCCGATGCAGTTCATCGCGACCAGCCGGGCGCCTATGCTCGCGGCCGGTTCCGGATCGAACGGATCGGCGGCGATCAGGTCGAACAACTGGTTCACGACGGCCAGCAGTTCGG
The DNA here is from genome assembly GCA_035273045.1 of Pseudonocardiaceae bacterium. Taxonomy (GTDB): domain Bacteria; phylum Actinomycetota; class Actinomycetes; order Mycobacteriales; family Pseudonocardiaceae; genus DATEPR01. Next base: position 2,815 of record DATEPR010000535.1, read on the forward strand.
CCTCGACTTCCGCGTGCGGCAGCGGAATGTATGCGGTGCCGCTGATCTGGTAGGCCCATTTGCGGGCGACCAGCAGCCGTTGGCGGCCGGGGTCAGCGATCCCGGCACCGGAATCCGCGACGACGTGCACGGATGGGGCCGGGTCGGAAGCTGACACCAGGGTTCACCTCGATGGTCCGGCAGGAGCCGTGGCGGCAGCCTACCGGCCGTCGACATTTCCCAGTGACATCAGCAAGTAGATCCCTCGATCGGATGAATACGCGCGCTTGGTCGTGCCGGATCTGTCCGCGGTGGCGCGGGATCCGCCGGCCGTCACGCAGGACGAATCGGCCCGGATTTCACCATCGGCGCGGTTCGTGGGGTTTGCTGGGAGACATGGCGTACCGCGGGTCCAGGTACGGGGACGGCGATCGGGACGAAGAACCCGTACTGGAAATCCAGGTGCTGTCCGATGTCGTGCCACTGGACGGCGTGGACGTGTCGGGCGGCATCAGGGCGACCACCGACGGTGAGCAGTGGTGGCCGGAGGAGGAGCCGCCGGTGCCGCTGGGCCGGCCGGTGGTGGGCAGCACCCTGACCGGCGTGGGTGTCGTGGGCACGGTGGTGGCGGCCGCGTTGCCCTGGGCGGACGGGCTGAACCTGCTCGCCAGTCGCGGCACCGCGGACGGCGCGGACGTGGTGGTCTGGCTGCTGCTGGCGTTGGGTGCGTCGGCCGTGTTGGGTGTGCTGGCGCTGGTGCGGCCGCGGCGCGCGGCGCGGTGGTGGGGTGTCGTGGTCGCCGCGGCCGGTGCCGCGGTGTCCGGCTGGGCGTTGGTCGGGCTGCCCGCCCAGTCGTCGGTCGGCGTCGGCCCCGGTGTGGCGTGTGCCGCGCTGGCCGTGCTCGCCGCCGGGCAACTGGTCAACGCGCTGACCGGCCCGGTCGAACCGGGCTGGCGCTGGCGCCC
>DATEPR010000536.1:0-2520 GCA_035273045.1 Pseudonocardiaceae bacterium
TGCGCGACGTCAGCTTCCGGTACGGCGGGGCCGGCCGGGCCGCGCTGGACCGGGTGTCGCTGCGGGTGCCGGCCGGGCAGACCGTGGCACTGGTGGGTGCCACCGGCGCCGGCAAGTCCACCCTGGTCAAGCTGCTCGCCCGGTTCTACGACGCCACCGGCGGCCAGGTCCGGGTGGACGGTGTCGACGTGCGCGAGTACGACCTGGTCGGCTACCGCCGCCGGCTGGGCGTGGTGCCGCAGGAGGCACACCTGTTCACCGGGGACGTCGCGGACAACGTCCGCTACGGCTGCCCGGAGGCGCCGGACTCCGCCGTGGAGACCGCGGTGCGCGAGGTGGGCGCGCTGCCCATGGTGGCCGGCCTGAGCGGCGGCTTCCACCATCCCCTCGGTGAGCGCGGCCAGGGCCTGTCCGCCGGGCAGCGGCAGCTCGTCGCGCTGGCCAGGGCCGAACTGGTCCGACCGGACATCGTGCTGCTGGACGAGGCCACCGCGGCACTGGACCCGGCCACCGAGGGGGCCGTGCTGGCGGCCAGCGAGCGGATGGCACGCACCCGCACGACGTTCGTCGTCGCACACCGGTTGGCGACGGCTGCCAGGGCCGACCGGATCGTGGTGTTGGACGGTGGCAGAATCGTCGAGGACGGCAGCCACGAGGAACTCCTCGCGGCCGGCGGGACGTACGCCACCCTGTGGCGCTACGGATCGTCCGAGTCCGGCCAACTTTCTCAGCCGGCTGGTTGAACACTGTTGCCTGGCCGCCTGCCCGGCAGACGAACGCCCTGGTGAGGTTCGCAACACCCCAGGTCGCTCGCTGCCGGGACGGTGGCGTCCCAGGGCGACAGGACTAGCCTGACGGAGAGGTTTTCAGATCCACTAGCGAGACGGATAGAGGCGAGCGCCAACCGTGTCCAGCAGCACCGCGTCACAGTTCGGTTCGAACGAATGGCTCGTCGAGGAGATGTACGAGCAGTTCCTCGCGGACCCGTCGTCGGTAGACCCGGCCTGGCACGACTTCTTCGCCGACTACAAGCCGGCGCAGCGCGCTGCCGGTGTGGGGGACAACGTCGCACAGCCCACTGGAAGCGCGGCCACCGAGGCCGCCGGCGCCATCGGCACCACGACGCCCCCGGCGGCGCCGAGGAGCAACGGGCAGGCCGTGCGCACCACCCCGTCGGCCGCTCCGCCACGGACCACCGCGCCGACTCCCCCGCCGACCAGCGGACTGCCCAACACGGGCAAGCCGGCGCCGGCCGCCGCCGCCAAGGCCACCCCGGTCAAGCCGGCCGAGGGTGAGCAGGTCAACCCCATCCGGGGCGCCGCCGCCGCGATCGTGAAGAACATGCAGCAGTCGCTGACCGTGCCGACCGCGACCAGCGTGCGCGCGGTGCCGGCGAAGCTGCTCGCCGACAACCGCATCGTGATCAACAACCACCTGCGCCGCACCAGGGGCGGCAAGGTCTCGTTCACCCACCTCATCGGCTACGCGGTGGTGCGCGCCCTCGCGGCGTACCCGAACATGAACCGGCACTTCGCCGAGGTCAACGGCAAGCCGACGGTGGTGACGCCGGAGCACGTGAACTTTGGCCTGGCCATCGACCTGCCCACCAGGGACGGCGGCCGGACGCTGGTGGTGGCGTCCATCAAGGGCTGCGAGTCGATGTCGTTCAGCCAGTTCTGGCAGGCGTACGAGGACATCATCCGCAAGGCCCGCGGCGGCGCGCTGACCACGGAGGACTTCGCGGGCACCACGATCTCGCTGACCAACCCGGGCACCATCGGCACCAACCACTCGGTGCCCAGGTTGCAGGCCGGGCAGGGCACCATCGTCGGCGTCGGCGCCATGGAGTACCCGGCCCAGTTCCAGGGCACCAGCGAACAGATGCTGACCACGATGGGCGTGAGCAAGATCATCACGCTGACGTCCACCTACGACCACCGGATCATCCAGGGCGCCGAGTCCGGCGAGTTCCTGCGCCGCATCCACCAGTTGCTGCTCGGTGAGGACGGCTTCTACGACGACGTGTTCACGTCGCTGCGGCTGCCCTACGAGCCGGTCCGCTGGGTGCAGGACATCCCGGAGGGCGCGGTCGACAAGACGGCCCGGGTGCTGGAGCTGATCGACGCCTACCGCACCCGAGGCCACCTGATGGCCGACGTCGACCCGCTGAACTACCGGCAGCGCCGGCACGACGACCTGGACGTGCTGTCGCACAACCTCACGCTGTGGGACCTGGACCGCGAGTTCCCGGTCGGCGGGTTCGCCAACCACGACACGATGAAGCTGCGCGACGTGCTCGGCGTGCTGCGCGACTCGTACTGCCGCACCGTCGGCGTCGAGTACATGCACATCCTGGAGCCGGCCGAGCGGCGGTGGCTGCAGGACCGGGTGGAGGTCAAGCACGAGAAGCCGCCGACTGCGGTACAGAAGTACATCCTGTCCAAGCTGAACGCCGCCGAGGCGTTCGAGACGTTCCTACAGACCAAGTACGTCGGCCAGAAGCGCTTCTCGCTGGAAGGT
>DATEPR010000537.1:0-12208 GCA_035273045.1 Pseudonocardiaceae bacterium
CGCGGACACCGTGCCGGCACCGGCCGGCCAGCCCTACACCGGTCCGTGGTGGGCACTCGCCGGTGGCCTGTCCGGCTGGCAGGCCACCGGCCGGCGGGTCGTGGTGGCCGAGTACGACCCGGCGCTGCGCTACCTGTCATCGTCCGGAATGGACATCGGCGTGCGGGTGCCGGCATGACGGTGCACGTGTGGCTGATGCGGGTGGACCTGCCGGCGGCGGACGTCGCCGGGCTCACCACCGTGCTGGACCCGGACGAGCGGCGGCGGGCCGCGCTGCTCGCGCTGGACGCAAACCGCAGGCGGTTCATCGCCGCGCACGGTGTCGCCAGGGTCGTCATCGGGCACTGGCTGTCCGTGCCGGCCGACCGGATCGGCTGGCAGCGCGGCCTGCACGGCAAACCGGAGCTGACCGGCACGCCGCAGGGCACCCAGGTGAACCTGTCCCACTCCGGTGACCTGGCGCTGCTGGCGATCACCGAGCACCGCCACTGCGGTGTGGACCTGCAACAGTTGCCGGCCGCACCGCAGGCGGTCCGGCTGGCCCGGCGGTTCTTCCCGGCCGAGGAGACCCGCCTGGTGACCGCCGCGGCCGACCCGGCGGAACGGGTGCGGCGGTTCGGCGTGCTGTGGACGCGCAAGGAGGCGTGCCTGAAGGTGGCCGGCGGCCGGCTGATGCCCGGTATGCGGCTGCCCGTGCACGGCCGTCCCACCGGTGCCGGAGCCGTGGTGGTGCGCGACCCCGGCGGTCCGCTGCCCGGCACGTACCTGGTGCGTGACCTGCCGGCGCCGGACGGTTTCCGCGCCGCCGTGGCGGTGTCCGGCGCGCGGCCGTGCCCGGTGGTGCGGCACTGGTGGCCGCCGGAACTCGACCACGACCTCGATCCTCACGTTTTCCTCGACACGATGGCGGTGGAGCAATGTTCGACAGTCACGTCGGCGTAGCCGACGATCCGGACGTGGCCGGCCGGCCACTGGCCACCGGCGTGCCCGGGGTGTACCTGTTCCCGGGTTCGTTCGAGACGATCATCGGGCTGCTGCGGCAGGGCATCGCCGCCATGGCGGCGGACGAGCCGTTCCGCCGGTTGCACATCCCGCCGGTGATCTCCCGCCGCGTCATCGAGCACGCCGGCTACGTGAAGACGTTCCCGCACCTGCTGGGCACCGTGCACTCCTACACCGGTGACGCGAAGGGTTGGTCGGCCCTGGCGCCGCTGGTCGACGAGGGCGGCGCGTGGCACGCCGAGCAGCGGATCAGCGACCTGGTGCTGCTGCCCGCCGCCTGCTACCCGGTGTACGAGACGCTCACCGGCCAGGCCCTGGACGGGCCGCGCAAGTTCGCCGTGGAGGGCAACTGCTTCCGGCAGGAAGCCACCAGCGAGGCCGGGCGGCTGCGGTCGTTCCGGATGGTCGAACTGGTCACCGCCGCCACGCCGGACTACTGCGTCCGGTGGCGGGCGCACTGGCTGGACCGGGTGTCCGAGTGGCTGCGTTCGCTCGGCCTGCACGTCGACGTCGAGGTGGCCGACGACCCGTTCTTCGGGCCGGGCAAGAAGCTGTTCCAGGCGGCCCAACGGATGCAGGAGCTGAAGCTGGAACTGCGGGTGCCGGTCGCCGAGGGCCAGGTGCAGGCGGTCGCGTCGGCCAACTACCACAAGGACCACTTCGGCGAGGCGTTCCGGTTCGGGTGCGACGGCGAGGTCGGCAACACCGCGTGCACGGCGTTCGGCCTGGAGCGGATCGCGCTCGCGTTGCTCAACGCGCACGGCCCCGACTCGCGGACCTGGCCGGACGGCGTGCTGGCGGCGCTCGGTGGCGGCCATGACTGACCCCGTCGACCTGTACCGCACGATCAGGTACATCCGCCGGTTCGAGGAACGCGCCATCGAACTGGTCACGGCGGGCGAGATCGCCAGCGGAATCCACCCGTGCATCGGGCAGGAGGCCGTCGGCGTCGGCGTGTGCGCGAACCTGACGGCCGACGACATCGTGCTGAGCAGCCACCGCGGCCACGGCCACCTGCTGGCCAAGGGCTGCGACCCGGCACTGGTGATGGCCGAGATGTGCGGCCGGGTCACCGGCATCGACAAGGGCCGTGGCGGCTCGTTCCACCCGTCCGACCTGCGAGCCAACGTCTACAACGCCACCGGCACGGTCGGCCACGGCGCCGCGATCGCCGCCGGCATCGCGTTCACCTGCCGGCCCGGCCAGGTGGTGGTCAACTTCTTCGGCGACGGCGCGGTGACCCAGGGCGCGCTGCTGGAGGGGTTCAACCTGGCGTCGCTGCTGCGGCTGCCGGTGGTGTACGTGTGCGAGAACAACGGCTACGCCACCACGCTCCCGGTGGGCACGGCGGTCGCCGGCTCGATCACCGGCCGGGGTGAGGCGTTCGGCATCCCGTCGTCCACAGTAGACGGGCAGGACGTCGAGGTGGTCATGGCGGCCGCCCGTGAGGCGGTGCGGCGCGCCCGCGACGGTGGCGGACCGACGCTGCTGGAGTTCACCACCTACCGCTACTACGGACACCACACGTTCGAGCTGAAGGCGCGGCTGAGGTACCGCACCCAGGACGAGATCGACCGGTGGCGGGAACGCGACCCGCTGGACATCCAGGCCGCCCGCGTGCCGGCGGACGTGCGGGCCGAGGTGGACGCCCGGATCGAGGCGGAACTCGACGAGGTCGTCGCGTTCGCCGTCGGCAGCCCCCGGCCCGATCCCGTGGCCGCGCTCGACTACATGTACACGGACGGGCCGCGTGCCCGGGCGGGAGTGGCCGGCGATGCCTAAGCTGTCCTACCTGAAGGCGTTGCACAGGGCACTCGGCGACGAGATGGACCGCGATCCCGACGTGTTCGTGCTCGGCGAGGACATGAAGTTCGCGCTGACCAACGTGACCGCCGGCTTCCTGGACCGGTTCGGCCCGTCCCGGGTGCTGGAGATGCCGCTCACCGAGCAGGGCTTCACCAATTTCGCCACCGGCGCGGCCATGGCCGGTAAGCGGCCCGTGGTGGAGTTCCAGATCCCGTTCCTGCTGTTGCTGGTGTTCGAGCAGATCACCAACCAGGCCAACAAGTTCCGCCTGATGAGCGGTGGCCAGCTCAGCGTGCCGGCGACGTACCTGTGCCCGGCGGCCGGCTGGCGGGCGGCCTGGGGCGCGCAGCACTCCGACCAGCCGTACAGCCTGTTCGCGCACATGGGTGTGAAGACGGTGCTGCCGGCCACTCCCACCGACGCCTACGGCCTGCTGGTGTCGGCGATCCGGGACGACGACCCGGTGGTGTTCTTCGGCCCCATCGCGACCATGGGTGTGCGGGAGGACGTCGACTACGCCACGCTGGGGCCGGTCCCGCTCGGTGTCGGCCGGGTGCACCGGCCCGGCGACGACGTGACGGTCGTGGCGGTGGGTCACCTGGTGCACGACGCGCTGGCGGTCGCCGACGAGTTGGCCGGGGAGGCGTCGGTCGAGGTGTTCGACCCGCGGTCGGTGTACCCGTTCGACTGGGCCGGCCTGGCCGCGTCGCTGGAGAAGACCGGCCGGCTGGTGGTGATCGACGACTCGAACCGGTCGTGCGGCCTGGGCGGCGAGATCCTGGCCACGGCGGCCGAGGAGATGCGGTTGGTGGCGCCGCCGAAGCGGGTCACCCGGCCGGACGGCGCGATGGTCGGCGCGTCGCCGGAGCTGGACGTGGCGTTGCAGCCGACGCGGCAGCAACTGGCCGAGGCCGTCCGGCGGGTGCTCAAGAGCTGATCGCGCACGGTCACCACGCCGTGACACACCGCGTGTGACAGGTCACGAGAAGGCGGCGGAATTGTCGCCGAATGGCGACGGCCGGAGAACCCGTAACGGGCTCGGGCCGGCCCGTTCACCGCATTTTGACAGTATTCGACACTGTCGACGGCAACGTCCTCGCGCTGTTGTCGGCCGCCGCGCCGGGCGAAGCCGACGATTAGCGGCAGAAAGTACTGGTGTCGATCTTGCCAAGGTATAAAGTGGCTGGCACGCTGCCCGCGGTGGCAGCGGTCCGACACGACCGGGGAAGGGTTCCGACATGGTCAATGGTGCCCGTAGGGGACTCAGGCTGACGATACTCGGCGCCGCCGGCGTCCTGGCTCTGGCGGCGTGCGGCAGCGGCGGTGGCGCGAACGGCCCCACCAAGAACGTTGCCGGTGGCTACGGCAGCATTCCGGCGCCGACCAGCAAGCCGACCCAGGGTGGCGTGGTCACCTATGCCGAACCCGTCGGCGGCGGCCCGACGTTCATCTTCCCGATCGAGGACGAGGCGCACCAGACCGTCGCGAACGGTTTCCAGTTCTCCGACCTGATGTGGCGGCCACTGTATTGGCCGACCACCGGCGCGTCGCCCAGCGTCGACTATTCCCGCAGCCTCGCGGAACCGCCGACTTTCGCGGACAACAACAAAACAATCACCATCAAACTCGACAAGGGCTACACGTGGTCGGACGGCAAGCCGGTCACCGGTAATGACATCCTGTTCACCATCGCCCTGTCGAAGGCGGCCATCAAGGAGAACCCGGCCAATCTGGGCGGCTACACGCCGGGTGAATTCCCGGACAACATCGTCTCCGCCACCACGCCGGACCCGCAGACCGTGGTGCTGAAGCTGGACAAGACGTTCAACTCGGCGTGGTTGCTGGCCAACGAGCTCGCCACGTCGATCGAGCCGCTGCCGTCGCAGGCGTGGAACATCGCCGCGGCCGGCGGACCGCACCTGGACTTCTCCCAGCCGGCGAACGCCAAGAGGATCTACGACTTCCTGTTCAAGCAGTCGCAGTCACCCGCGACGTACGCCACCAACCCGATCTGGCAGACCGTGGACGGCCCGTTCAAGATCAAGACGTACAACGCGTCGACCACCGGCACCACCCTGGTGGCGAACCGGGCGTACACCGGCACGCAGAAGCCGCACATCGACGAGATCGACGAACTGGCCTACACCTCGACGAACGCCGAATGGAACGACGTCCTCAGCGGCCAGCTCGACGTCGGCTACGTCGACTTCACCGACCTTCCGCAATTGCCCAGGGCGGTCAAGAACAGCCCCGGTTACGCCTACTACGGCCTGCCGAGCACCGGCTTCGAGTACCTGTACTTCAACTTCAAGGACAAGACGAACAACTTCGACAAGATCGTCGCGCAGCTCTACTTCCGGCAGGCGCTGGCCCACCTGCAGAACGAACCGGCCGTGATCAGGGGCGCCTTCAAGAACGCCGCGGTCCCGGCGTACAGCACGATCGCGTCGCTGCCCACCAGCAAGTACTCGAAGCTCGCCATCACCTCGGCGATCTACCCGTACAGCATCAGCACCGCCAAGCAGCTGATGAGCTCGCACGGCTGGACGGTGCAGAACGGCGTGCTGACCTGCACCAGCCCGGGCACCGGGCCGAAGAACTGCGGCGCCGGCATCCCGCGGGGCCAGAAGCTGACGTTCAACATCGACTACGGCAACTCGCCCGCGGCCATCGGCCAGCAGATCGTGGCGCTCGCGTCGGCGGCGAAGCAGTTGGGCATCAACATCTCGCTCAAGTCGTTCACGTTCAACCAGCTCATCACCATCGCCGACGACGTGAACTCGCCGGCGACCGAGAACCAGTGGGCGATGGCCGACTTCGGCGGCTTCACCGGCTTCCTCTACCCGACCGGTGACTCGATCTTCAACACCACCGGCTCGTTCGACTCGGGTGCCTACAGCAACCCGAAGGCCGACCAGCTGATCCACGACTCGGTGTTCGGCACCGACCCGAACGCCCTGGTCAAGGAGTCGAACTTCATCGGCAAGGACCTGCCGGCCATCTTCCAGCCGGAACCGGACCGCATCTACATCTGGAAGAAGACGCTGCAGGGCCCGGCGGACTCCTTCGCCAACCTCACCCAGAGCTACCTGACCCCCGAGGACTGGTGGCTGACCAAGAAGTAACTCACGCCGATCGCCGGTCGGGGGCGTCGTCAGGGAAGGTCCTGCCGGCGCCCTCGGCCACGACCGGCATGGCCGCCCACGCCGCGTCGTCGCGCACGTCCGCCGGCGAGGAAGCGCACAGCACGTAGTGTCCCGGCGTCATCGCCAGATGGTGACCGGGCAGCGCGGCCAGGCACGCCGCATGGGCCGCCGCGGGCGTGCGAATCCCCGCCGACGCCGGCACGTACCCGACCAGCCGCCCGTCGACCGCGACCACCCGCGACCCCGGCAGCGTCTCACCCACCACGGACCGCACCGACGACAACCGCACCCAGCACGAGTCGACACACAACCAGTCCGCGTCGCGCTCCACCGGCGCCACCCCGGTCACCGCACCCACCCGGCCCAGCGCGAGGTCCGCCGCCGCGGCCGCCACCAGCAGCGCCTCCACCCCGAGCAGCAGCGACTCCGTCTCCGCCTCGCCCACGTGCCGCAGGTCGACCGTCAGCGCCAGCATCAGGTCCGGCGCCAGCCGGGCCGGGTTGCACATCAGCACCACCGGAAACGGCGCCGACTCCAGCCACCGCACCTCGGTGGCGGCGGGCGCCGGCGGCAGCTCGACGGCCGCGTCGAAGTGGCCGCTCAGGTCGTTCAGGGTGAAGTCCCTGGTGAACGTCGTGCCCCGCTGGTGGCACACCTGGTCGATGATCCGCCACAGCCTGGTGGCGTCGAACATGCTGTTCGTGTTCGCCGCCAGCGTCGCCTTGGCCGCGCGGCCGACGAGTTCGTCGAACGTCGCCGTGTCCACGTCCAGGGCGAGCAGCCCGTCCTGGGCCAGGCTGCCCACGTAGTCCCGCAGCCGCAGCCGGAACCGGTTGCCCGACACGGCCGCGAACACGCAGCGCGGCACCCCGGTCCGCCACGACAGCACGGCGCACATCGCGGCCAGCACCACCACCTGCCGGCTGGTCCTGGTCCGCTCGCTGATCCGGCCCAGCGCCGCCCCGGCCGCCGCCGACGTGAGCACGCACATCCGGTGCTCCGCCTTGGCGACCGCGGGCGGCGGCACCGGGTACAGCGACTGCGGCGCCGTCCGCAGGTGGTTCTCCCAGTAGCGCAACGCGGCCTCGGCCGCCTTCGCGCCGCGCGGTGACCGCTCGGCGAACGCCTGGTCCAGCGGCTGGTGCGGCGCCGGGCCGACGGTCCGGCTGGCCGGGTCGGCGGCCAGTTCGGTGAACCGCGTGCCGATCAGCGCCACACTGCCGAAGTCGACCGCCACGTGTGAGTACACCGCGACCACGGCGACCGGCACGTCACCGTCGACCGCGACCGCCACCCGCAGCGGCAGTCCCGACCGGAAGTCGACCCCGCCGGACCGCAACCGGTCCACCAACGCTTCCGGCGACGTGTCGGCCGGGCACACCTCGATCGGCAGCTCACCGTCCGCGAGCACCGTCTGGCCGTCCACGGTGTACCGGGTGCGCAGCGCCTCATACCGGCTCATCAGCACCCGGAACGCCGCCGCCACGTCGGCCAGTGTGGCGCCCGGCGGCAGGGTGAACACCCAGGGGATGATCGACGACGCTTCGTCGCTGCCCACCCAGTTGAGCGTGTTGCGCTGGCCGAAGGTGAGCGGACCGGTCGCCGCCCGCTCACCCGCGAAGCGGACGACGATCACTAGCCACGCCAGAGCACGGGACAGTACACCGGGTCGGCGTAGTCCGGCCGGCCGTCCTCGGTCCGGCGCACCAGCACGTCGTGGTTGTACACCACCGGTTCACCGTTCGGCCGCAGGTAGGGCCGGTACGTGTTGGCGCCGTCCTGCATGTGCAGCGACACCGCCCGCCGCGGCCGGTCACTGAGGTTCGGGCCGCTGCCGTGGTACGTGCGGCAGTGGTGGAAACTCATGTGGCCCTTGGGAATCCGCATCGGGATCCGGTCGACCGTGGCGCCGTTGTGGGCCGCGTTGCGTTCCAGCAGTGCCTCCAGTTCCGTCCGGTCGCGCTGCGCGAAGTGGCGGGTGGAGTCGTCGCCGGGCACCTCGGTCCACCGGTGGCTGCCGTCCACCATGGTGATCGTGCCCATCTCCTCGTCGCAGTCGTGGAACGGGATGAACGCCGTCAGCATCCGTTCCGACGTGCACGTCTGCCAGTAGTGCCGGTCCATGTGCCACGGCACGTGGTTGGTCGGCTCGTCCGGGCGTGGCGGCTTGTAGATGAGCGTGGCCTGGAAGACGCGGATCTCGTCGACCTGCGCCAGCCGCGCCGCGACCGCGCCGACCAGCGGTTTGCGCAGGAGGGCGGCGAGCACGTCGCTCTCGTAGTGGATGTAGTCGTTGTGCCGCTGCACCGGACCGTCGGCCGGCGTCCAGTAGGCCAGGTTCGGCGGGCGCAGCGGCAGGCCGCGGTCCTTGTGCCCGGCGTAGAACCGTTCCGTCTCCGCGACGATGGCGTCGATCTCGTCGTCGGAGAACAGCTTCTGGGTGAGGAACCAGCCGTGTTCGGCATAGCACAGCACGTCGTCGTCGGACGGCAGCAGGGCACGCTCCGCCTCGGTGAGGGCGAAGTCGACGGGGATCGTGGTCACCATTGTCCTTCCAGCTCAACGGGAAACGCCGGCGCCATGACTGGCCCGCTCGCGTTCCACCGCCTCGTACAGGGCCTTGATGTTCGCGCTGCCGAAGGTCAGCGCGTGCCGCCGCTCGATGACCTCGAAGAAGAACGTGCGGCGCTGATGGGTCGACTGGGCGAAGATCTGGAACAGCTCACCCTCGTTGTCCTGGTCCACCAGGATGTTCTCCTCGCGCAGCGTGTCCACCGGCAGTCCGATGTGGCCCAGCCGCCGTTCCAGCTCGTCGTAGTAGCTGCCCGGGGTGGTCAGGAACCGCACGCCACGCCCGCCCAGCGTCCGCACGGCGGTGGCGATGTCGCCGGTGCGCAGCGCCAGGTGCTGGACGCCGGCGCCGTCGTGGGCGCGCAGGAAGTCGTCGATCTGGCCGGCGGTGCGGGTGGTGTCCGGGGACAGCAGGGTCAACGTGACGCCACCGGACGGGCTCTGCACCACCTGCGAGTGCATCGCCTGGTCGCCGACCTCGATGTACTCCTCGAAGATCACGCCGAACCCGAACACGTCCTGGTAGCAGCGGACGGTCGGCGTCAACTGGCCGTCCGGCACGCACACGGCCACGTGGTCGAGCACGTCCAGCAGGTCCAGCGGGTCCGCGTCCGGTTCCGGCGCGCCACCCATGGTCGCGGCCAGTTCGCCCGGCCGGACGAAGGTGTGCGCCACGTCGCCGAACGCGGTGATCCGGACCTGGCTGGCCGGCGGTGCCGCGTCCAGCGACGTGGCCATCGGCACCGCGCCGGCCGCCACGGCCTCGGTGAGCGCGGCGTCCGGGTCGTCGGTGGCCAGCGCGATGGTGGCCGGCCCGTCGCCGTGCCGGGCGACGAACGCGGTCGCCGGGTGGTCGTCGCCGGTGCCTTCGGTGAGGAGCAGTTGGATGTCGTTCTGGCGCAACAGGACGGACCGGTGGTCGGCGGTGCTCGCCCGGCCGTGCACGCGCATGCCGTACTCGGCGCACAACTGTGCGGTCGCCTGTTCGGCGTCCGCCACGTAGAACTCGACGTGATCGATCCCTGATACGTGCATGTCAACCTCGGGGGATGCTGGATGGGCCGAACAGGAGCGTGATGTTGTGGCCGCCGAACGCGAACGTGTTGGACAGGGCCACCCGCACGTCACCGGTGCGGGGCGCGCCGCGCACGTGGTCCAGCGCGCACGCCGGGTCCGGGTCGTCCAGGTTGTGCGTGGGCGGCAGGATGCCCCTGCTCACGGACAGCGCGGTCGCGGCGGCCTCGACCACGCCGGACGCGCCGAGCAGGTGGCCGGTGACCGCCTTGATCGAGCTGACCGGTGGGCTGTGCTCGCCGAACACCGCGTGGATCGCGGTGGTCTCGGCGACGTCGCCCAGCGGTGTGCTGGTGCCGTGCGCGTTCACATAGTCCACATCGGATGGTTGCCGGCCGGCGTCGGCGATGGCGCGGCGCATCGACGCGATCGCGCCCTCGCCGTCCGGCCGGGGCTTGGTGGGGTGGTGGGCGTCGGTGCTGGCGCCCCACCCGATCAGGTCGGCGTACCCGGTGACACCGCGGGCGCGGGCGAAATCGGCGCGTTCCACCACGAACACGCCCCCACCCTCGCCGAGCACGAATCCGTTGCGCGCCCTGTCGAACGGGCGGCTGGCCGCCGCCGGGTCGGTCCAGCCCCTGGCCAGCGCGCGGGCGTTGGTGAACGCGGCGGCGATGGTCGGGTGCAGCGGTGCCTCACCGGCCCCGCACACCACGACGTCGGCCTCGCCGCCGCGCACCAGCCGCACCGCCTCGGCGATCGACTGGGCACCGGCGGCGCACGCCGTCACCAGGGCCGCGCTGTAGCCGCGGATGCCATACTTGATCGCGATGCGCGCGGCCGCCATGTTGGACAGCAGGCCGGGCAGCAGGTACGGGCTGATCGCCGGCCGGCCCCGGTCCCACCGGGCCCGCGCGTAGTCCTCGTACGTCTCCAGGCCACCACCGCCGGTGGACACCACAACGGCGATCCGTTCCGGGTCGACGTCCCGGCCCACCGCCAGCCGGGCGTCGGCGATCGCGTCGTCCGCGGCGGCCATGGCGAGCAGCACGAACCGGTCCACGCAGCGGGTCTCGGTGGCCGGCAGCACCTCGACCGGTTCGACGTCCGGCGAGATGCCCGCCGTGTCCAGCCAACCGGCGACCACGTGGTCGTCCGGTGGCCGGCGCAGCCCGGACCGCCCGGCGCACAGCGCGTCGAACACGTCGTCGACCTTGCGGCCCAACGGTGTCACCAGCCCGATGCCGGTGATCGTCACGTCCGGACGGGCGTTCATCGGGTGCCCTGCGCCTGGAGTTCGCGCAGCCGGAACTTGCGCACCTTGCCGGTGGGGCCGTGTGGGATGGACTCGTCCGCCACCACCGACACCCGCCGCACGGTGGCGGCGACGTCCGGGTCGAGCGCGGCCAGCACGGCGCCGCTGCGGTCGGCGTCCGGGTCGGCGCCCGCGGCGAGTTGCAGCATGACGTCGGTGACGACCCTGCCGTCCTCCCGGACCGCGCTGACCGTGCAGTCCACGACGTCCGGGCAGGCGGCCAGGATGCGCTCCTCGGACATCGCGGTGTACAGGCGCTTGCCGTTGCCGAGGTCGACGGAGTCGACCAGCCGGTCCATGTGGTAGAAGTAGCCGGCCTCGTCCCGGTAGACGAGATCGCCAGTGAGGAAGTAGCCGCGCCACCGGGTGCGGAACGTGGTCACCGAGTCGTTCCAGTAGCCGAGTGACAGCGTCGGCGCCTTGGTGCCCAGCTCGCCGATCTGGTAGTCGGGCAGTTCGTTGCCGTCCGGGTCGAACACCTTCAGGTCGGCGAACGCGTGTGCCCGCCCGATGCACCGGCCGTACCGGTCCGTGTCGGGGGAGTGGGTGATGAAGAAGTGCGAGTGGCCCATCTCGCTGGAGCCAAGGCCGTCGATGAACACCGAGCCCGGCCGGACCACCCGGCCCTCCGGCGTGGCCACGGTCCGGTTGCCCAGCACCACCAGCCGCCGGATGTGCGCCTCGTGCGCGCAGTCACCGGTGTTCCACCACAACGACACCGACCCGAAGTCCCGAGTGGACAGATCATGGCGGGCGAGGTCGGCCCAGGTGGCGGCGAAGCCGAGCACACCGGTGGGCCGCCAGCTCTCGATCGCGTCCAGCACCGACGAGCCGGTCTGGTTGGACAGGGCGAGCAGTTCGCTCTGCCCGCTCAGGGCCTGGTTGAGCGCGATCAGCATGGCCACGTGCGGCACCGGCAGCGCGGACAACATCCGCTCCGAACCCTGCGGCCTGGGCATCCGCAGGCGGTGGCGGATCGCGGCGAACATGCCGTCGTGCCCGTGCACGACGGCCTTCGGCACGCCGGTGGTGCCGGACGAATGGGTGATCGCCACCGGGTCCAGGCCGAAATGCCGGTACGGCGGGGGAGCGGCGTCCGGGTCGCCCGACTCCGCGACGTCGATCACCCGGTCGATGCCTACGTTGTGGCTGGCGAACGCCGCGCGGCGCTCCGCGTCGGCGATCAAGGCGACCGCGCGCAGCCGGCTCAGGTAGATCGCGGCCAGGTCCGGTGGCAGTTTCGCGTTGACCAGCGCGGGAATCGCGCCCAGCCGGACCAGCGCGAGGAACGTCAGCACCACGTCGGCGCTGGCAGTCGCGCACACGGCGACCGGGTCGCGCCGGCCGATGCCCC
>DATEPR010000538.1:0-9507 GCA_035273045.1 Pseudonocardiaceae bacterium
GGCTCCGGTTCGGCCGGTGCCTGCTCGACGATCAGGTGCGCGTTCGTGCCGCTGACCCCGAACGACGAGACACCGGCCCGCCTCGGCCGGTCCGCCGGCGCCCACGGCACGGCGTCGGTGAGCAGCCGGACGTCCCCGGCCGACCAGTCGACGTGCGGCGACGGTTCGGCCACGTGCAGCGTCGCCGGCAGTTCGGCGTGCCGCATGGCCTGCACCATCTTGATCACGCCTCCCACCCCGGCGGCGGCCTGGGTGTGGCCGATGTTGGACTTCAGCGAGCCGATCCACAGCGGGTCGCCGGCCGGCCGGTCCTGCCCGTAGGTGGCGATGATCGCGGCCGCCTCGATCGGGTCGCCCAGCGTGGTCCCGGTGCCGTGCGCCTCGACCGCGTCGACGTCCGATGTGGACAGACGCGCGGTGGCCAGCGCGGCGCGGATGACCCGTTCCTGGGACGGGCCGTTCGGCGCGGTCAGGCCGTTGCTGGCGCCGTCCGAGTTGACCGCCGACCCCCGGACGACGGCGAGCACCGGGTGCCCGTTGCGCCGGGCGTCGGACAGCCGTTCCAGCAGCACCATGCCGGCGCCCTCGGCCCAGCCGGTGCCGTCGGCCGAGGCCGCGAACGCCTTGCACCGGCCGTCCGCGGCCAACCCGCGCTGCCGGGCGAACTCGACGAAGATCCCCGGCGTCGCCAGCACGGTGACCCCGCCGGCCAGTGCCACGGTGCACTCGCCCTGGCGCAGCGCCTGCGCGGCGAGGTGCATCGCCACCAGCGAGGACGAGCACGCGGTGTCCACGGTCACCGCCGGCCCCTCCAGGCCCAGCGTGTACGCCACCCGGCCGGACAGCACGCTCGCCGTGTTCCCGGTCAGCAGGTAGCCCTCCGAGCCGTTGGCCGGCTCGTGCAGCCGGGGACCGTAGTCCTGCGTCATGGCGCCCACGAACACGCCGGCCGGGGTGCCGCGCAGGGTGGCCGGGTCGATGCCGGCGCGTTCCAGCGCCTCCCAGGCCGTCTCCAGCACCAACCGCTGCTGCGGGTCCATGGCCAGCGCCTCACGCGGGCTGATGCCGAAGAACTCCGGGTCGAACAGGGCCGCGTCATGCAGGAAACCACCGTGCCGGGGAACGCCGGGACCGACGTCCCAGCCCCGGTCGCCGGGGAAGCCGGAGATCGCGTCGACCCCGCCGCGCACCAGCCGCCACAGGTCCTCCGGCGACCGCACGCCACCGGGGAAGCGGCAGCTCATCCCGACGATCGCGATCGGCTCGTCCAGCGCCACGGCGGCGGTCGGCGCCGCTTCGCCCCGCCCGCGCAGGTGGTCGGCCAACGCGAGCGGCGTCGGGTGGTTGAAGATCAGGGTCGGCGCCAACCCGGTCCGGCCGGTGGCCGCGGCCAGCCGGTCCCGCAGTTCCACGGCGGACAGCGAGTCGAAGCCCAGTTCGCGGAACGTGCGGCGCGGGTCGATGTCGCCGGGACCGAGATGGCCCAGCACGATCGCCGCGCAGGTCCGGACGACGTCCAGCGGGTCCGACGCGGTCACGACCGGTTCCGGCTCGACGGCGGCCGGTGCCGGCGCCCAGGTGTCCTCGGCCGTGGTCGTCGTGTCCAGCCAGTAGCGCTTGCGCTGGAAGGCATACGTGGGCAGCCGGAGGGCACGGGCGGTACGGCCGCCGAACAGTGCCGGCCAGTCCACGGTGGCCCCGTCGGCGTACGCGAGGCCCACCGCGGTGACGAGCGTGCGGGCCTCCGGCTGGCCGGCCCGCAGCACCGAACCGATCGACGCGGTGGCGTCCTCGGGCAGGTTGTCCCTGACCATCGCGGCGAGCGCGCGGTCCGGGCCGAGCTCCAGGTACCGGCTGACGCCCTGGCCGTGCAGGTACCGGATGCTGTCGGCGAACCGGACCGGCTCCCGCAGCTGCCGGGCCCAGTACTCGGCGCCGCGCAGCTCGTCGCCGGTGGCGGGCCGGCCGGTGACGTTCGCGATCACCGGGATGACAGGCTCGGCGTAGGCCAACCGTCCGGCCACCGCGCGGTACTCGGGCAGCAGGCCGTCCATGTGCGGGGAGTGCGACGCGAAGCCCACCGCGATCCGCTTGACTCTGCGACCCCTGGTCCGCCAGTGCCGCATCACCGCGAGCACCGCGTCCTCGTCGCCGGACACGACCGTCGCATATGGACCGTTCGACGCACCCACACAGACCCGGCCGCCCAGGGATTCCTCGATCTCCTGCTCCGACGCCTCGATCACGGCCGTCGCGCCACCGGCGGGTGCCGACTGCTGGAGCCGGCCCCGCGTGGTCACCAGGGTCGCCGCGTCCGGCAGGGACAGAATCCCGGCGACGTGGGCGGCGGCGAGTTCACCGGCCGAGTGACCGACGACGTAGTCCGGCCGCACGCCCCAGTGCGCCAGCAGCCGGAACAGGGCGACCTGGAGCGCGAAGGTCGCCGGCTGGGTGTACCGGGTCTGGTCCAGCAGGTCACCGCCCGCGGCGATCACGTCCATGACCGGCCGGTCGAGATGCCGGTCCAGGTGCGCGCACACCTCGTCCATCGCGGCGGCGAACACCCCGAACCGCTGGTACAGCGCCTGGCCCATGCCGGTCCGCTGGCTGCCCTGGCCGGTGAACAGGAACGCGGTGCCGCCGTCGGCCCGCGCGGTGCCGGTGACCACGTTGCCGGCCGGCGTGCCCGCGGCGAGCGCGGCCAGTCCACCGGCCAGTTCGTCCCGGTCGGCACCGACGATCACGGCCCGCTCGCCGAACGCGGTCCGCGTGGTGGCCAGCGCGACCGCGACGTCGGCCGGGTCGTGGTCAGCGTTCAGGAAGTCGCGCAGCCGCGCCGCCTGGGCGCGCAACGCCGGCTGGTCCATGGCCGAGACCACCCACGGCAGCACAGGCGGCGACACGCCTGACGAGTTCGGCGTTTCCGCATGGTCGGACAGCACGAGATGGCAGTTCGTGCCGCCCATGCCGAAGGAACTCACGCCGGCCAGCCGCGGTTGCCCGTCCGCCGGCCAGGCCGTCGTCGTGCCGTTCACCCGCAGGTTCAGCTCGTCCAGCGGCATGTCCGGGTTCGGCGTGGCGTAGTTCAGGCTCGGCGGCAGCTCGCCGTGCCACAGCGACAGCACCACCTTGACCAGCCCGGCGACACCGGCCGCCGCGTCCAGGTGGCCGACGTTCGTCTTGACGGAACCGACCAGCAGCGGATCACCCGACGGCCGGGCCGCGCCCAGCACCGCGCCCAGCGCGGCGGCCTCGATCGGGTCACCCCGGCGGGTGCCGGTGCCGTGCAGTTCGACGTACCGCACGTCCGCCGGGCCGACCCCGGCCCGCGTGTAGGCCGACCGCAGCACCGCGCGCTGGGCGAACTCGTCCGGCACGGTCAGCGCCTCGCTGGCACCGTCGTTGTTCACCGCGCCGCCGTGGATCACGGCGTAGACCGGGTCACCGTCCGCCTCTGCGTCGGACAGTCGCTTGAGGACGATGATCGCGCCGCCCTCGCCGCGCACCACGCCGTTCGCGCGGGCGTCGAAGGTGAAACACCGGCCGTCCGGCGAGATCCCGCCGAACTTGGTGAACGCGACCGTGCTGTCCGGGGTCAGGTTGAGGTGCACGCCGCCGGTGAGCGCGAGTGACGTCTCGCCACGGCGCAGGCTCTCACACGCCAGGTGCACCGCCACCAGCGACGACGACTGAGCCGTGTCCACGGTGAGGCTCGGCCCGCGCAGGCCCAGCGCGTAGGAGACACGGTTGGCGGCCAGTCCCCGGTGCAGCCCGGCGAACGTGTGCGCGGAGACCGAGGACAGCCCGGCCCGGTGCACCAGTGCGGCGTAGTCGTCCCCGCCGGAGGCGACGAACACGCCGGCGTCACCGCCGGACAGCCGGTCCGGCACGATACCGGCGTCCTCCAACGCCTCCCAGCACAGTTCCAGGATGAGCCGCTGCTGCGGGTCCATCGCGACGGCGGCCCGCGGCGAGATGCCGAAGAAGCCCGGATCGAACCGGTCGACGTGGTCGAGGAAACCGCCCCACCGGGTGCCTGCCTTGCCCGGCGCGGCCGGATCCGGATCGAAGATCGAGTCCGCGTTCCAGCGGTCGGCCGGCACGTCGACGATCGCGTCGACACCGTCGCGGAGCAGCCGCCAGAACGCCGCCGGGTCCGGCGCCTGCGGCATCCGGCAGGACAGGCCGACAATGGCGATCCTGTTGTCGTTGACGGGATCTGGCGTCACCGCCGCAGACATTCGGCCTCCCTGGTTCGCCCTGCCGGAGGCGCGACGCCCCCACCGCGCCATCGCACAGCCGCCTCGACGGTCGCAGCCGTGTCACCGGCAGCGCATCTCCGGCCGTGCGTTCCGGGCGAATCACCGCATTCGGAGAACCCCGGCCAATTCGATCACGTTCGCGTGTTACCGACCGGGATGGCGGCAGTCCCGAATGGACGATCCGGCGACCAGCCAGCGTCGAGCTCCGCCGCAGGGCGGACAATGACGACATGAAAGTCGACGATCTGGGCACGCCGGTGCCGGTGCCGGAGCCGCCGGCCGGGCTGGTGTCGCTGGTGCCGTCGCTGACCGAGTCGGTCGAGGCGACCGTGCCTGGCGTGCTGGTCGGCGCCACCGACTACTGCGTTCATCCGCCCGGCCTGGTCACCACGCGGATCGGCGGTTCCAAGTACCCCAGGATCGACGACGTGATCGCGCTGCGGCCGCGGCTGGTGCTGGCGAACGTCGAGGAGAACCGGCCGGAGGACGTGGCGCGGCTGCGGGAGCACGGCGTTCCGGTGTGGGTCACGGCGGCACCCGCCGACGTGCCGTCGGCGCTGCGCTCGTTGCGCCGGCTGTGCGGTGACGTGCTCGGCGTGCCGGCGCCGGACTGGCTGGGCGAGGCCGAAGACGTGTGGGCGGCGGTCGAGCCGGTTCGGGCCACCGCGATCGTGCCGGTGTGGCGCAGGCCGTGGGTGGTGCTGGGCCGGGACACGTTCGCCGGGGACGTGTTGCGCCGGATCGGGGTCGGCAACGTGTTCGGCGACGCCGGTGAACGGTATCCGCGGCCGACGATCGACGCGCTGCGGGCGGTGCTGGCCGATGGTCGTGCGGACTGTGTCGTGCTGCCCGACGAACCGTACCGTTTCACGGCGGACGACGGCCCGGAGGCGTTCCCCGGCGTCCGGTCGGTGCTCGTGTCCGGTCGCCATCTCACCTGGTGGGGACCGTCGCTGCGGACGGCCCGCTCGGTGCTGCGGGACGCCTGCCACGTGGTCAGTCCAGCAGCGCCTGGAGTATCCGGGCCAGTTCGGCGCGGTCGTCCGGGGTGAGTTTGGCGAAGATCCGCGCGGACTCGCTGCCCCTGGCCGACCGGATTCGCGCGGCGACGGCCGTGCCGTGCTCGGTCGCCGTGACCAGGGTGGCCCGGCGGTCCTCCGGGTCGGGCCTGCGTTCGACGAGGCCCTTGGCGGCCAGCAGGTCGAGCACTTCGGTGGTGGAGCGGGGTGCGATGTGCAGGTGTTCGGACAGTTCCGACGGGCGCAGGGTGCCGTGGCGCAGCACGACCTGGAGGGCGCGGAACTGGGACGGCGTGAGGTCCCACCGGGCCAGCGATTCGACGGACGCCTCGCGCAGCATCCGGGCGACCGAGCGGAACGCCTCGGCCAGCGAGTCGTCTGACGGGTTCGTTCGGCACCGGTTCACGGGAATAGCGTAGCCACAACTCCCGTTGCACCCTCATAATGAGGTTACCTCAGTAACGATGGGAGCACATTTGGCAGCCACGACCGCGGAGCGCGACGACGGGCGTAACGGTCGCTTCCGCTCCCCCAGAACCGTCACCGCCGACGAGAAGGCCCAGGCCCGCGAGGTGTCCCTGCGGCGGATCGGCCGGCTGTTCCTGCCCTACCGATGGCCGCTGGCCATCGTCACCGTCATCATCGTGGCCTCGTCGGTGGTCGGCCTCGCCTCCCCCTTCCTGCTGCGCGCCGTGATCGACGACGCCCTGCCGCACCGCGACGTGCGCCTGCTGGCCGTGCTGGTCGGCGGCATGGTCGCGGTCAGCGCCCTGACCTCGGCGTTCGGCGTCGTGCAGACCTGGATCAGCACCAAGGTCGGCCAGCGGCTCATGCACGGCCTGCGCACCAGGGTGTTCGCGCACCTGCAACGCCAGTCGATCGCGTTCTTCACCCGCACCCGCACCGGCGAGGTGCAGTCCCGCATCACCAACGACATCGGCGGGATGCAGTCCGTGGTGACCTCGACCGCCACGTCGATCGCGTCCAACCTGACCACCGTGGTCGCCACGGCCGTGGCCATGGTCGCCCTGTCCTGGCAGCTGTCCCTGATCTCGCTGGTCGTGATGCCACCCGCGGCGTACCTGACCCGCAAGGTCGCCATGATGCGCCGCAAGATCACCGCCGAGCAGCAGCGGGAACTGGCCGATCTCAACGTCGTCGTCGAGGAGGGCCTGTCCGTCAACGGCGTCCAGTTGGCCAAGACGATGGGCACCGGACCGTCGCTGATCGACCGGTTCAACCGGTCCTCCAGCGCCCTGATCGACCTGGAGTTGCGGGCCAGCCTGGCCGGGCGGTGGCGGATGGCGTGGCTGAGCATCATCTTCGCCGCCATCCCGGCGGTCATCTACCTGTCCGCCGGCCTGCCCATCACCGCCGGCGCCATGACCATCGGCACACTGATCGCGTTCACCACCCTCCAGAACACGCTGTTCCGGCCGCTGACCGGGCTGCTCAACACAAGCGTGTCGGTGATCAGTTCGCTGGCGCTGTTCGCCCGCATCTTCGAGTACCTGGACCTGCCGGTCGAGATCGACGACCCGGACCACCCGGTGGCCGTCGACCCGGCGGCCGTCGCCGGACACGTCCGGTTCGACCGCGTCGACTTCACCTATCCCGGCGCGGACCGGCCGGCGATCACCGGTGTCGACCTCGTCGTGCCCGCGGGCACGACGCTCGCGCTGGTCGGCGAGACCGGGTCGGGCAAGACCACGCTCGCCTCACTGGTCGCCCGGCTGTACGACCCGACGCGCGGCGCCGTCACCATCGACGGCATCGACGTCCGGGACCTGCGCCTGGCCGACCTGGCCCAGGTGGTGGGCGTGGTGAGCCAGGAGACCTATCTGCTGCACACCACCGTCCGGGAGAACCTGCGCTACGCCAGGCCCACCGCCACCGACGCGGAGATCGAGCAGGCCGCCCGCGCCGCGCAGATCCACGACCTGATCAGCAGCCTGCCCGACGGCTACGACACCATGGTCGGCTCCCGCGGCCACCGCTTCTCCGGTGGCGAGAAGCAGCGCATCGCCATCGCCCGCACCCTGCTGCGCAACCCGCGCGTGCTCATCCTGGACGAGGCCACCAGCGCACTGGACAACGAGACCGAACGCGCCGTCCAGCAGGCGTTCGACGCCCTGGCCGAGGGGCGCACCACGATCACCATCGCGCACCGCCTGTCCACCGTGCGCGACGCCGACCAGATCGCCGTGCTCGACCACGGCAGGATCGTCGAGGTGGGCGACCACGCGACGCTGCTGGCCGGCAACGGCCACTACGCCGCGCTCGCCGCCTGAGCCGCCGCGACCGTTGCGCCATCGGGCAACCGATCGTGCCCGAACAGGTGCCCCGTACACCCCGCCCGGCGGCGCCGGGGCTCGTAGCGTGCCCGCACACCGGTTCCGATGGAGGGAAGGAACGGCGACATGGCGGACATTCCAGCGGACGCACCGAGATCCGAGGACGGCTACTACTGGTGGGACGGCAGCCAGTGGCAGCCGGTGAACCAGGACGACCAGGGCCAGCAGGGCGCCGCGGCGCAAGACCCGGCACAACAGGGCGCGGCTCAGGGCGCGCAACCACTGACCGACGACCTGTTCGCGAACATGTTGCAGGCAGCCGCGTCCGACGTGCGGGAGGCATGACATGGGCGAGCTCACGGAGATCGTGAACACCGGTGAGAAGCTGATCCACATGCTGGCCAACCACGCCGGTGTGCAGACCGTACAGGGCGGGTACGCCAACGGCTTCCCGGTCGGCTACGACGGCAGCGGCGCGTCCGGCGGCACGTTCCGGCAGATCACCAAGCACTGGAAGCAGAGCAGCGACTGGTACGACTTCCTCAACGCCGACTTCGACTTCACGGTCGGCGTGAGCTGGCTGTCCGGCATCCAGCACAACGGCGCCGGCCAGTACGTCGACCAGATCACCGCGACCCTGGAGGTCACCTACCTGCCGGTCGACTTCACGGTCGACGTCCAGGCCAACTTCCCCACCCACGGCAACAATCTCGGCTCGGACACCGATCCGGTCGCGGGAATGCCGCTGACGATGACCATCGAGATGAAGTACATGTTCGGGCAGCTGGTGTCCTGGCGTCAGGAGAAGAACGTCGTGGTGAAGGGCGACGGCACCTGGGAGTGGCCGGCCTGACGCGGTCAGCCGGCCTTCTCCGTCCACTTCGGATCAGTGCGTTGCCATTCCTGTTCCCACAGCCGCATCCGGACGTGGTCCAGGCGCCACTCGACGACGCGCAGTGCGGTGCACACGAGCACCAGGGTCGCGACGAACGCCGCCGCGCCGGTCAACCAGCCACGCAGTTCCGCGTCGGACCGGGTCAGTGGTGGCTCGATCCGGTCCCCCGCGGTGTTCACCCAGATCCGCATGGTGGAACCGGCGCGGGAACCCTGGGCCGCGGTGACCGGGCCGTGGTGCGGTCGCCCGGCGAAGGTCCACCGAGCCGGTGCCTGGTCGGTCGACGGCCGGGTGCCCAGTGACGCGAAGACGGGCGCGTCCTTGGTCAGCGTCGCGGTCACCTGCCGGCTGACGGCCGTCTGCGCGTCGGCCACGGCCAGGGTCCGCCGGAACGCGAGTTCGCCCGTCACCACGCCGAACACGAGCCCACCGATCGCGACCGCCACCGCCGTGAGCCGGGCCGCGTAGCCGATCCGGTCACTGCGCCTGCGCAGCGCATTGTGGCCCCAGCCGAGGGCCCGCGCCGCCGCGACCAATCGACTCGGGACGGATGTCCAGCCCACCATGGCCCCCATACCGGCCGCGGCCACGCGCCGCTTCCATGGGCATGGATCGTCACGTACGCGGGACCTGTTACCGGCGCCACCATGTGATGCGGCACGCGGAGATGTTCGACGTCGGTGCCGCGTTGCTGGCGCGGGCACGCGGAGCCGGCGCGATCGTCGCCGGCGCGAACGACGCGGACGTGCTGAAGATGATCGGCGCCATCGCCTGGGCCGCCCAGGACACCCCGGACCGCACCGCGCAAGCCGACCGCCTGCTCGCCCTGCTCCTGAACGGGCTACGGCACGGCGCCGTCCCGCGCTGACCCGGCGCGCTCGCAGGTGTGCCCGGGACCGGAAAAGACCCGTTGACCGGAGGACGGCGGCAGGATTCTGGCCGAGACTGAGGTCGATCGCCGATGTGAGGAGGGGCCGTGCAGGACCGCGGACCAAGGCCGGAGGAGCTCGAACCGATCGAACGCGCGTCCGTGGACG
>DATEPR010000539.1:0-2941 GCA_035273045.1 Pseudonocardiaceae bacterium
CCGGCCAGCGCGATGTCCAGCGCCTGCTCGCCGTGCACCGGCAGCCCCCAGTTCACTGCGGCGGCCGACTTGCCGGACAGCGGCACGAGGCCGACCGGCACGGTCAGCCGGTGCCGGCGCAGCAGCCGCAGCACGACGGCGGCCAGGTCGCCGTCCTCGCCGAGCACCACCAGCCGGTCGTGCTCGGCGTCCGGCCCGACCAGCGGCAGCACCGGGTCCACGTCGTCCTTGCCGGGCGTCGGCGGCACCGCGCGCACGGTCACGCCCGGTCGTCCGGCCAGCGCCGCCGGGGCGACGTCAGCGCCGCGCCCGCAGGCCAGCACCATCGCTCCCATGACCGGCTCCTGGTCTACCCTCGTGCTCGCGCACCGCCCACATCGGGCACCCGGCGCCGTCGATGCCCTGTCGCCCGTCGACGCCTGTCAAATCCTTCGGGGAGTGTCACATGCCGGCCATCGTGGTCATCGGCGCCCAGTGGGGTGACGAGGGTAAGGGCAAGGCCAGCGACCTGCTCGGCGAGCGGGCCCAGTGGGTGGTCCGCTACCAGGGCGGCAACAACGCCGGCCACACCGTGGTGCTGCCGGACGGCCAGCACTACGCACTGCACCTGCTGCCCTCCGGCATCCTCACCCCCGGGGTGACCAACGTCATCGGCAACGGGGTGGTGGTCGACCCGAGCGCCCTGCTGGACGAGCTGGGCGCACTGGAGGAGCGCGGCGTGGACACCGCCGGCCTGCTCATCTCGGCCGACGCGCACCTCATCATGCCCTACCACGTGGCCATCGACCGGGTCACCGAGCGGTACCTCGGCAAGTCCAAGATCGGCACCACCGGTCGCGGCATCGGCCCGTGCTACCAGGACAAGGTCGCCCGGATCGGCGTGCGCTTCCAGGACGTGCTGGACGAGAAGATCTTCCGGCAGAAGGTCGAGGCCGCGCTGGACCTGAAGAACCAGATCCTGGTCAAGGTCTACAACCGCAGGGCGCTGGACCCGGAGCAGGTGGTGGACGCCGTGCTGGGCCAGGTCGAGGGTTTCGCCGACCGGATCGCGGACACCCGGTTGCTGCTCAACCAGGCGCTGGAGCGCGGCGAAACGGTGCTGCTGGAGGGTTCCCAGGGCACCATGCTGGACGTCGACCACGGCACCTACCCGTTCGTCACGTCGTCCAACCCGACCTCCGGCGGCGCCTGCGCCGGCGCCGGCATCGGACCGGGCCGGATCACGTCGGTGCTGGGCATCCTCAAGGCGTACACGACCCGGGTCGGCTCCGGCCCGTTCCCCACCGAACTGCTCGACGAGATGGGCGAGCGGCTGCGCAAGGCGGGCGGCGAGTTCGGCGTGACCACCGGGCGGTCCCGCCGCACCGGCTGGTTCGACGCGGTGATCGCCCGGTACGCGGCCAGGGTCAACGGCATCACCGACTACTTCCTGACCAAGCTGGACGTCCTGTCCGGACTGGAGCGGGTGCCGGTCTGCGTGGCGTACGAGGTGGACGGCTTCCGGGTGGACGACATGCCGATGACGCAGACCGACGTGCACCACGCCACGCCGATCTACGAGGAACTGGACGGCTGGTTCGAGGACATCAGCCACTGCCGCACGTTCGACGAACTGCCCGGGGCGGCGCGGAACTACGTGCTCCGGCTGGAGGAACTGTCCGGCGCGCGGGTCTCGGTGATCGGCGTCGGCCCGGGCCGCGACCAGACGATCGTCCGGCACGACCCGCTGGGCTGATTCAGTCCCGGGACGCCAGGCGGGCCTGTTCCAGGTCCAGTTCGCGCAGCACGCGGCGCAGCACCTCGTCGTCGATCTCGCCGTTGTTCCGTGCGGCGACGTAGACCTCGCGTTCCGCGGCCAGGGTTTCCAGGCGCAGCCTGCGGAACGACGCCGTCGGGCTCTCCATGTCCTGGCGCCCCAACCGTTCCCAGGCCGCGTTGCCGCGCCGCTCGGCCAGGTTGCGCAGCCGTTCGACGATCGGTTCCGGCGTGTAGTTGCCCTCGTCCGCGACCAGTTCGTCCAGCCTGGCCACCGCCGCGTTGGCCGCGTCGTAGGCGGCCTGCGCCTCGGCGAGCGCGTCGACGCTCTCGTCGTCGCCGGTCACGCCCAACTTGCGGATCAGCCAGGGCAGGGTGGTGCCCTGGATCAGCAACGTGCCCACGGTGACGGTGAACGCCAGCAGCAGCACCAGATCCCGGCCGGGCACCGACTCCGGCACGGCGGCCGCGGCGGCCAGCGACACCACGCCGCGCATCCCGGACCACGCGATCACCGCCAGGTGCCGCCACGGCGGCCGAGACCTTCGTGGACTTCGGTGCCCGCCCCACAGCGGCAGGTACGTCGTGGGCAGCACCCACACCACGCGGATCAGGATGGTGGCCAGCAGCACCGCGACCACCGGCCACACCAGCGTCACCGGTGGATGGCCGTTGGCCGCGGCCTGGCCGAAGACGTACCGGAAGTTCAGCCCGATCAGGGCGAACACCACCGACTCCAGCAACACGTCCACCGACCGCCAGACCGCCGTCTCCTGCAACCGGGTGGTGTAGCCGGCGTACGGGGCGAAATGGCCCAGGTACAGGCCGGCCGTCACCACGGCCAGCACCCCCGACCCGTGCACCGACTCGGCCAGCAGGTAGGCGGCGAACGGCACCACCAGGCCCAGCGCGCTCTCCACCACGTCGTTGGCCACCCGGACCCGGATCACGTGCACCACCCAGCCCAGCGCCAGCCCCACCACGACACCACCCACGGACGCCACGGCGAAGGTGATGATCCCGTCGCCCCAGGACGTGGCCGTGCCGACGGCGGCGGCCACCGCCACCTTGAACGCGGTCAGCGCGGTCGCGTCGTTGACCAGGCTCTCGCCGCTCAGCACGGTCATCACCCGCCGGGGCAGGCCGAGGCGCCGGCCGATGGACGCGGCCGCCACCGCGTCCGGCG
>DATEPR010000540.1:0-13182 GCA_035273045.1 Pseudonocardiaceae bacterium
CACCGGAGGCGACCCGGCCCGCGCTGCGGCCGGACAGCCCGATGATCGAGCACTTCGCCGCGGAACTGGCCGAGTCGACGTCCGGTAGCCCGCTGGTGGTCTTCGACGAGGCGCTGACCGCGTCGCCCGGCCTGCTCCGCCACCTGCCGCCGCGCCGCCCCGGCACCTATTTCGCGACCCGGGGTGGCTCGCTGGGCGTGGGCATTCCCGGTGCCATCGGGGCGAAACTGGCCAGGCCGGAGTCGACGGTCGTCGGCTTCACCGGTGACGGCGGCAGCATGTACACCATCCAGGCGTTGTGGACCGCGGCCCGGTACGGCGTCGACGCCAAGTTCGTGGTCTGCGACAACCACCGGTACGAACTGCTGGACGACAACATCGACCAGTACTGGCGGGAGCGCGGGATACCGGCACACGAGTACCCGCGCGAGTTCGACCTGTCCCACCCCCAGATCGGGTTCGCCGAGCTGGCCGAGAGCCTGTCGGTGGACGCGACGCGGGTGGAGAAGCCGGGTGAGGTGCCGGCGGCGGTGCGCCGGATGCTGACGCACGACGGCCCGTTCCTGATCGACCTGGTCACCGCCTGAGGAGGGATCGTGGTCAACATCGCGCCCCGCGAGGGCGGCCCGCTGACCGGCCGCACTATCGCGATCCTGATGGAAAGCGACTACGTCGAGCCGGAACTGTGGTACTACCAGCGCCGGTTCGCCGAGGAGAGCGCGACCGTCCAACTGCTCACCCGGTTGTGGGGCCAGCCGGCCATCACGTTCACCGGGCACGAGTACCGGCTGCCGATCTCCGTGGACGGCGACCTGGAGGCGGTGGACGACGAACGGCTGCGCTCCTTCGACGCCCTGATCGTGCCGGCGGCGATGGTGTCCGACCGGTTGCGGTACACCGAGGACGTGCACCAGCTCGCGCCGGCGGTGCGGTTGCTGCGCCGCGCGTTCGCCGAGCCCGGCGTGTTGAAGGGAATCATCTGCCACGGCATGTGGCTGTGCTCGCCGATCCCGGAGGTGGTGCGGGGCAGGCGGATCACCTGCCACAACAACCTGATCGGCGACGTGCGCAACATGGGGGCCGACTACACCGACCAGGACGTCGTGGTCGACCGGGACCTGGTGACCGCCCGCAGCGCCGACCACTGCCACCTGTTCGCCCGCACGCTCATCGACCTGCTCGTGGCCCGGGCCGCCCGCAACGGCCACCGGCGGCTACGGCAGGACAATCGCGAAAGGTTGCTCCATGGCCGCTGACACCTTCACCTTCTCCGACCTGGTCACCGGTTACGTGACGGCCCATGACGCGGACCGCGGGCTGATCGACCTGCGGACCGACGACGACCAGCCGCTGCGGATCGCGCTCACCGACACCACGTCCGCCGAGTTCCTGCGCAATCTCGGCGACCCGTACGTCGACGCCAGTGGGCACGTCGACGACCTGCTGACCCCGGGCCGCCACCTGTTCGCGTACGGGATCTACTACCCGGAGGACGGGGACCACCGGTTCGAGGCCAAGCGGCTGGTGTTCGTCGGCCGGCGACCCGGCGAGTACAACTTCGAGGAGCACGGCTGGTGGGCGCGCCAGCTCGACGAGCTGGCCCGGTTCTACCGGCGGGCGCAGTTCGGCGACACGCAGCCGGTCGACTACGCCGACTACCGGACGATGCTGCGGCTCGGCGGCGACAAGACGGCCAGCCACACGCAGGAGACCGACACGATCTCCCGGCTGGTGTACGGGATGGCGTCGGCCTACCTGCTCACCGGCGACGAGGACTTCCTCGGCGTGGCCGAACGCGGCACCGAGTACCTGCGCGAGCACATGCGGTTCGTGGACCGGGACGAGGACGTCGTGTACTGGTACCACGGCATCAACGTGCACGACGACACCGAGACCAAGCTGTTCACCTCCGAGTTCGGCGACGACTACGAGGCCATCCCGGCCTACGAGCAGATCTACGCGCTCGTCGGCCCCACCCAGACCTACCGGATCACCGGTGACCCGCGGATCGCCTCCGACATCGACGCCACGCTGCGGCTGTTCCGCCGGTTCTTCCGCGATCCCGAGCACGGCGGCTACTTCTCCCACATCGACCCGATCCTGCTCAGCCCGCACCAGGAGTCGCTGGGACCCAACCGGGCGCGCAAGAACTGGAACTCGATCGGCGACCACGCGCCCGCATACCTGCTCAACCTGTTCCTGGCCACCGGGGACGAGCGGCACGCGGACATGCTGGAGGAGACGTTCGACCTGATCGTCTCCCACTTCCCGGACGAGGCCAGCCCGTTCGTGCAGGAGCGGTTCCACGCCGACTGGACGCCGGACCGCGGCTGGGGCTGGCAGCAGGACCGGGCGGTGGTCGGGCACAACCTGAAGATCGCCTGGAACCTGATGCGGATGAACGCCATCCGTCCCAAGCAGAAGTACCGGGACCTGGCCGAGCACCTCGGCCGCACGATGCCGTCGTTCGGCAGCGACCGCCGGCGCGGCGGCTGGTACGACCTCGTCGACCGGACGCTCGCGGAGGGGGCGAGCCACCACCGGTTCGTCTGGCACGACCGCAAGGCGTGGTGGCAGCAGGAGCAGGCGATCCTGGCGTACCTGATCCTCGCCGGCAACACCGGTGACGAGGAGTTCCTGCGCCAGGCCAGGCAGGCGTCCGCGTTCTACAACGCCTTCTTCCTCGACCACGACGAGGGCGGCGTGTACTTCAACGTGCTGGCCAGCGGCGTGCCCTACCTGCTCGGCACGGAACGGCTCAAGGGCAGCCACTCGATGAGCATGTACCACGCGGCCGAGCTGTGCTTCCTGGCCACCGTCTACCAGCGGCTGCTGATCCGGGACGAACCGCTCACCCTGTGGTTCCGGCCGCGGCCGGACGGGTTCGCCGACCGGACGCTGCGGGTCGCGCCCGACGCGCTGCCGCCCGGCCGGGTGCGGCTGGAGTGGGTCGAGGTGGACGGCCGGCCGTACTCCGGTTTCGACCCGGCCGCGTTGACCGTGAAGCTGCCCGACTCCGCGGACTGCGTCACGGTGCGCGCCCACCTGTCCCCGGTGGACCGGACCAGTCGGACTGAAAGGTGAGGACCCATGGAGTTGTCGAAATACATGCGGGACGGCGTCACCGTGGTCTCACTGGAGGGTGATCTCGACAGCCACTCCGCACCCGAGGCGCACTCCGATCTCGCCGAGTTGCTGCCCGGCGCCGGCAGCATGCTGCTGGACCTGCACCGGCTGCGGTACATGTCCAGCGCGGGACTGCGGATGCTGCTGCTGACCTACCGCAGGGCCAGGGACGAGAACGTGCGCATGGCGCTGGCCGCGATCCCGGACGAGATCAACGCGCTGATGGCGGCCACCGGGTTCCTGGACGCGTTCACGGTGACCTCCACGGTCAGCGAGGGCGTACGAGAGCTGGCGACATGAGCGCCACCACCCCGGACTGGACGGAACGGATCGACGCCTACCCCACGCACCGGATCGCCGGGTTCGACGTGCGCGCCGGCCGGCCCCTCCCGTTCGGCGCGACCAGGGTGCCCGGTGGCGTGAACTTCTCGGTGTACTCCAACAACGCCACCGAGATGACCCTGGTGCTGTTCCAGCGGGGCGAGCCCAAGCCGTTCGCCGAGCTCACGTTCCCCGGCGCGTTCCGCACCGGCGGCGCGTACGCGATGACCGTGCTGGGACTCGACGCGGACAGCATCGAGTACGGCTACCGGGCGGACGGGCCGTGGCAACCCGAGGCCGGGCACCGGTTCGACCGCGACCGGATCCTGTCCGACCCGTACGCGGCGGTGATCAGCGGCGGCGAACGCTGGGGCGAACCTCGCGGCGGCGACCTGTACCGGCACCGGGCGGCCCTGTCGTACCAGGACTTCGACTGGGCCGGCGACCGGCAGCTCGACCTGCCGCTGCGCGACCTGGTGATCTACGAGCTGCACGTGCGCGGATTCACCAGGCACCCGTCGTCCGGCGTGGCCGCGCCGGGCACCTTCGCCGGGCTGGTGGAGAAGATCCCGTACCTGAAGCGGCTGGGGGTCAACTGCGTCGAGCTGATGCCGGTGTTCCAGTTCGACGAGAACGACACGCACGGCCGGCAGGCACCGGAGGGCGTGCGGCTGTACAACTACTGGGGCTACAGCACGGTCGCGTTCTTCGCGCCGCACGCGGCCTACGCGGCCACCAGCGAGTACGGGATGCAGGTCGACGAGTTCAAGAACCTGGTCAAACAGCTGCACCGCAACGGCATCGAGATCATCCTGGACGTCGTGTTCAACCACACCGCGGAGGGTGACGAGCGCGGCCCGACGATCTCCTTCCGCGGCCTGGACAACCGGACCTACTACATGCTCACCCCGGAGGGTTACTACTACAACTTCAGCGGCACCGGCAACACGCTGGACTGCAATCAGCCGGTGGTGCGCGGGTTCGTGCTGGACTGCCTGCGGTACTGGGTGTCCGAGTTCCACGTCGACGGCTTCCGGTTCGACCTGGCGTCCATTCTGGACCGCGCGTCGGACGGCACCCCGCTGCCGAACCCGCCGCTGATCGAGGCACTGGCCGCCGATCCGATCCTGCGGGACACCAAGCTGATCGCCGAGGCGTGGGACGCGGGCGGGCTGTACCAGGTGGGCAGCTTCCCGAACTACTGCCGCTGGTCGGAGTGGAACGGCAAGTACCGGGACACCGTGCGCAGGTTCCTCAAGGGAGACATCGGCACGACCGGCGAGCTGGCCACGCGGCTGCTCGGCTCGCCGGACCTGTACGGCGAGCGCGGCCCGACCGCGTCGGTCAACTTCGTCACCGCGCACGACGGCTTCACGATGCACGACCTCGTGTCCTACAACGAGAAGCACAACGACGCGAACGGCGAGGACGGCAACGACGGGGAGAGCCACAACCGGTCCTGGAACTGCGGGCACGAGGGCCCGACCGACGATCCGGAGGTGCTGGCGCTGCGCGGCCGGCAGGTGCGCAACGCGCTGCTGCTGTTGCTGTGCGCCCACGGTGTGCCCATGCTGCTGGCCGGCGACGAGGCGGGCCGCACGCAGCACGGCAACAACAACTCCTACTGCCTGGACGAGCCGTCCTGGTTCGACTGGTCCCTCACCGAGACCAACGCCGACCTGCTCACGTTCACCCGCAGGGTGATCGCGTTCCGGCGGTCGCACCCGGTGCTGCGCCGGCAACTGCACGCCACCGGCCGGTCGCCGGACGGGGTCCTGCCCGAGGTGAGCTGGCACGGCACCCGCGCGTGGACGCCGGACTGGTCGGCGCACTCCCGGCTGATCGCCATGATGTTCGCCGACCACGGCGACTGTGTCTACCTGGCCGTGAACGCGCACTGGGAGGGGCACGAGATCGAGTTGCCCCAACTGCCGGACGAACGCCGCTGGCACCTGTTCGCCGACACCTGGGCGGCGTGTGCCGCGCGGGAACCCGGGCAGGAGCCCGTGCTGGACGAACAGGACTGGGCCTTCCTCGGCCCCCGCTCGGTCATGGTGCTCGTCGCCCGGGCCACTGATGGGATCGGACAACGTGAGGAGTGGCGGACATGAGCCTGCACACGAGGATGGTCAACGAGGACGGCGTGGTGACGATCAGGTTGGCCGGTGAGGTCGACTCGCGCTCGGCCCACCGGCTGAACGAGCTGATCATCGAGGCGGCCGCGGCGTCGCCGAGCCGGCTGGTGCTGCTGACCGAGGAGTTGACCTACCTGTCGTCCGCCGGGCTGCGCTGCCTGGTGTTCGCGCACCAGAAGATGGGGCCGGGCGTGGAGATCGTGCTGGTCGGCACCCGCCCGGACGTCGCGGAGACGATCAGGATGACCGGTTTCGACCGCAGCGTGATCATGCAGGACGCGGTGGACCAAT
Organism: Pseudonocardiaceae bacterium; assembly: GCA_035273045.1. Lineage (GTDB taxonomy): Bacteria > Actinomycetota > Actinomycetes > Mycobacteriales > Pseudonocardiaceae > DATEPR01. Next base: position 5,874 of record DATEPR010000540.1, read on the forward strand.
GATGGACCGCCGGCTGCGGGCGAGCGGTCCTGGCGCGTTCACCCGCGACATCGCGAACCTCGTGGCCGACCTGGCCCGTGAGGCCGGCCTGGCCGAGCACGACGCCTACCGCCTGCGCCTGGCCGCCGACGAGATCACCACCAACATCGCCATGCACGGCTACCGGGGCCGGTGCGGCATGGTGGAGATCAGCGGCGGCGTCGAGGACGACTGGGTGTGGCTGCTCGTCGTGGACGAGGCACCGCCGTTCGACCCGACCCACTGGTCGCCGTCGCCCCGCCGGGCCGGCGATCCGGTGGACGGGCCCGTCGGCGGGCACGGCCTGTTCCTGGCGCTGCGCAGCCTGGACGGCTTCACGTACGAGTACGTGGCCGGCCGCAACCGCAACATGCTGTGGCTGCGCAGGTCGACGGCGGACCGGTCGGTGGGGCCGCGGGACTCCCCGGTGCCGAACATGGGACCGGCTCGCGGAGGCGGCGGGTGAGCGGAGCCAACGCGCTGGTGGTCGCCGAACACGTGTTGCCGACCCCGGAGCTGGAACAGGCGCTGCGGGACGGGGGATTCGACGTGCGGCACGCCAGTCCCGCCGAGGTCGCCCACCGACCGGTCCCGGACCTGGTGCTGATCTCCGCGTCGCTGGGGGTGCACCGGGTGGCGCTGGTCGCCGAGCGGTTCGGCCAGCGGTCCAGGCAGCCGACCGTGGTGGTGTTCCCACAGGGTGACCTCGACGCTTTGGAGGCGTGCGTGCGCGGCGGCTTCGACTACGTGCTGCCGCCGTACCTGCCGACCCTGCTGTGCGGCCAGCTCACCGCCTGCTGGGAGCGCCGCCAACTGGCGATCGCGCTGGAGGAGATGGTCAACGAGGCCAGCGTCCGGGAACGGGAGCGCGACCTGTCCATCGCGCACGAGATCCAGGCCGGCTTCCTGCCCGAGCGGCTGCCCACCCCGCACGGCTGGGACACGGCCGCCCGGTTCCGCCCGTGCCGGCACGCGGCCGGCGACTTCTACGACGGCTTCGAACTGGTGAACGGGCGGCGACTGGCGTTCGTGGTCGCCGACGTGTCGGACCGCGGCATCGGGGCCGCGCTGTTCATGGCGCTGATCAGGACCCTGCTGCGGCACACCGCGGAGCACACCGGGAACTGGCCGGAGCCGGACGAGCCCACCCCGGCCGGCCCGGGCCAGCCAGCCGGGCCGCTGCTGTCGGTCGGCGCCGGCCCGATGCTCCAGGCGGTGGCCGCCACCAACCGCTACCTGGCCCGGAACCACCTGTACGAAGGCTACTTCGCCACCCTGTTCTTCGGCGTGCTCGACCCGGCGTCCGGCTCGCTGCTCTACGTCAACGGCGGCCACCACCCGGCCGTGCTGGTCCGCGCCGGCGCCGCACCCGCCACGCTGCCGCCGACCGGACCCGCCGTCGGCGTGTTCGCCAAGAGCTCCTACCAGCTCGGCCACTGCGTGATCGGCCGCGGCGACACGTTGCTGCTGTACACCGACGGCGTCCTGGACGTGCGAGGCGAAGCAGGCGCATCGTTCGGCATGAACCGTCTACTCCGGATAGTCGCCGGCCCACCACCGGACTCCGCCGAGGCCCTGCTGGACACCGTGGACGCCGCGCTGCTCCGCCACCTGGGCACCCTGGAACCGCCGGACGACATCACGTTGCTGGCCGTCCGCCGCCAACCCTGACGCGGGGAATCACACCTGACCAGGCAACCCCCAGTTGGGTCACAGTGCCCCGGACTGACGTCGACTCACCTCGGCCGCCAGGTCGGCCACGCTGTGGGCGCCGAACAGGTCGGCGACGGTGAGTTCCACGCCGAGATCCTGGCGGACACGGTCGCGCAGGGTGAGCGCGAGCAGTGAGTCCACGCCGAGCATCACCAGCGGGACCGCGGTGTCGACGTTCGCGGGCGGGACGCCCAGCAGCGTCGCCAGGAGGGTGACGAAAGGCGGTACGAGGTGCGTGGCCAGCGTCACCACCGGCGGTGCGGACGCCGGCAGCGACGCGGCCAGGGTGCGGGGGGCGGGCGCGGTGGCGCCCTGCTCGGCCCAGTAGTGCGCACGCTGCCACGGGTAGGTCGGCAGCGGCACGTACGAACCACGGGTGACGCGGCTCCAGTCCGGTGTGCATCCGTTGACGTACGCCCTGGCCAGGCCGCCGGCCATCGACTCGACCTCACCGGACTCCGGACACAGCGACGGGATGACGCAGCCGGTGTGGCCGGCTGACGCGATGATGTCGGCCAGTGCGGACACCAGCGTCGGCCGCGGGCTGATCTCCACGAACACCGTGCGGCGCCGGTCGGCCAGCAGGGTGGCCACGGTGTGGGCGAACCGGACAGGTTGCCGCAGGTTGGCCATCCAGTACCGGGCGTCCAACTCGCTGCCGTCGACGTCGCGGGCCAGCACAGTGCTGCGCATCGGCAGGTCGGCCCGTCGCGGTCGCACGTCGGCCAGCGCGGTCAACATGCGGTCGCGCAGCGGTTCCACCCGGGGGCTGTGCGACGGGAACGTCACGGGCAGCGGGCGGCACCGCACTCCGCGGGCGCGCAAGGGCGTCACGACCGCGGTGAGCGCGTTCGGACCGCCGGACAGCACAGTGGAGTGATCGCTGTTCACCGCGGCGACGCTGACCTGGCCGGCGAGTTCGCCGATCGCCTCGCGGACCTGCGTCTCGCCCAGGTGTACGGCCACCATCGCGCCGGAACCCGCCAGTTCGGCCGACAGCGCGCCTCGCCGGCAGACCACCGCGGCGGCGTCACGCACGCTCAGCGCGCCGGTGACCGTGGCGGCCGCGATCTCGCCCATGCTGTGTCCGATCACGGTGTCCGGCACCAAGCCCCAGTCGCGCCACATGGCGGCCAGGCTCACCTGCACGGCCCACAACATGGTCTGGAGATTCTTGTCGGGCAACGGCTTTCCGCCGGTCAACCGGTCGATCAGCGACCACCCGCACTCGTCCTGGACGGCCTGGTCGCAGTCGATCATGCGCTGCCGGAACACGGCGTTGGCGGCGAGCAGTTCCTGTCCCACACCGGCCCACCGCGTGCCCTGCCCGGGAAACACGAACGCGATCCGCGGGCGGTCGTGGACCGGGTGCTCGCCGATCACCACGCCGGGAGCCGGCTGGCCGTCGGCGAACCGCCGGAGTGCGGCGGCCACGTCGGCGCGATCGGCGCCGACGACGGCGATGCGGTGCTGGTGGTGTGAGCGGCGGGCGCCGGCGCTGTAACAGACGTCCGCGGCGTCGTCCGCCGACGCGATCCGGTGGTGGTAGGCGAGCGCGAGTTCGCGCAGCGCCTCCGGCGCGCGGGCGGACACGGGTAACACCAGTGGCCCGGGCGACGGCCGGTGGTGCCGGCGCGGCGGTACCCGGGGTGCCTCGCCGAGCACCAGGTGGACGTTGGTGCCGGACATGCCGAACGAACTGACCCCGGCCAGGCGGCGGCTGTGCCGCGCCGCCCACGGCTGTGGCGTGTCCACCAGCCGCAGTGGCAAGCCGGGCTTGGCGAACATCTCGTTGGGCGCCCGCACGTGCAACGTGCGCGGTATCGTCCGGTGCCACAGCGCCAACGCGGTCTTGACCAGGCCCACGAGTCCGGACGCCGCCTCGGTGTGTCCGACGTTGGATTTGGCCGAGCCGACGAAGCACGGGTCGTCGGGTCCGCGTGAGTCCTGCATCAGTTCGCACAGCGCCGCCAGTTCCGTACGGTCGCCCTGGACGGTTCCGGTGCCATGTGCTTCGACGTAGTCGATCTCCTCCGGCAGCACGCCTGCTTCGGCCTGTGCGACACGGATCGCGGTCGCCTGCTCGGCAGCGCGTGGCGCGATCAGGGAGGCACCCCTGCCGTTGCTGCTGGTGCCGCTGCCCAGGATCGTGGCGTAGATCCGGTCACCGTCCGCGATCGCTCTCGGCAGCGGTTTGAGGACCACGGCCAGGGCGCCGTCACTGCGCACGTAGCCGTCCGCCGACCGGTCGCCGAACCGGCACGCGCCCGTGGCCGAGATGACCCTGCCCCTGGCCAGTGCGGTGGTGTGCAGGGAATCGAGTTGCAGATTGACACTGCCCACGATCGCGGCCTCCGATTCACCGCACTGGAGACTGCGGCAGGCCAGATGCACTGCCGTCAGGGACCCGGCGCACGTGGCGTCCACTGCCATGTTCGGGCCACGCAGGTCGAACGTGTAGGCGATTCGGCCGGACGCGGCGCCGTGCATGACGGTGCCCAACAGTGCGTGAATGTCGTGGATTCCCCTGTCCACCAAAAGATCCCAGTACTCGGAGTTGAGCAGGCAACTGGTGAACACCGCGGTACGTGTGCCGGCGATGGATTCCGCGGGAATGCCCGCGTCCTCAAGGGCTTCCCAGACGATCTCCAGCAGGATTCGCTGCACCGGACTCATCCGGATCGCCTCGCGGCGGGACACGCCGAAGAATCCGGCGTCGAACTCGTCAATTCCGTTCAGGAAGCCGCCCAATCGCTTCGCCTCCGGGTCGCCGAGGGCGGTGCGCACGTCCGACCAGTCGACACCGCGCAGGTGGACTGGGATGTCGTCGCTCACGGTGTCCCTGCCGTTCAGCAGCACGTCCCAGAACGCGGCCAGGCTCTCCGCGCCGGGTAACCGACTCGCCATACCGACGATGGCGATTGGTTCGACCGATTGGCATCGCGTGTCGTCCTGAATTCCTAACGTCGTTTCCTTACGGAAAAGCCCCATCGCCAGACCCTCCCTGAATCATTGTCGTGACGCTTGGCCGATACCAGGTTCGGACCAGATGAGGCTTGAATCAAGGCGAATCTAACGTAATCAGGAGAGCAACTCTCAAGAGTCTTCGTCGGTATGTACGGGAATGTGGAAGGCTATGGTAACTTGCGGATCATCTGCCGGGTGAACAACTGTGAGGCGCATCGTTTTAATGTCCTCGCCGGCTATCCGGAATCGTCGGAAACGTACCCTCTGACCCCGTATCTCGTGGTTGGGCCACCACCGCCCGAAATCGGCACTTTCCGCCCGCAGCCGAGTAATCAGTTCGGTTACCTTTGGGTCATGCGGGTAACGGGCCGAGAGCGCCCTGGTGCGTCCGACTATGTCGCGTGCGTCCTCCGACCAGTCGACAATGCGCTCTCTGGCCTCGCCACTGGTCAACATCCACCAGACGATGTTGCGGTCCAGGCCGCGCAGCCGCCCCCAGTCGGTGTACCACCGCGCCGCGGCGTCGTTCCAGGCGATCACGTCGGCCGCGTAGTTGATCGCGTAGACCGGGTACTGGGGTTGGTTCGCGGCGCTCACCAGGTCGGACACCAGGGAGTTGATCGCCGACGGCAGCATCACCGGTCGCACCGTCTCGACATGGCCGAGCGCCAGCTGGTGCAGATACTGACGTTCGTCCTCGTCGAGCTGGAGCACGTCGGCGAGGCTGTCCAGCACCTCGGGTGACGGGTGGATGTCCCTGGCCTGCTCCAGGTATGTGTACCAGGTCGGGCTCAGTCCGGCGAGAACGGCCACCTCCTCCCGCCTGAGCCCGCGGATGCGGCGCCGGGGCGCGGTCGGCAGCCCGACCTGTGCAGGCGTGATGCGTTCTCGCCGGGTGCGGAGAAACTGCGCCATCTCGCGTCTGTTCTCGGCCGTCGGCACGCTGACTCTCTCCCGAAGCCGAACTGATGACCCACCGCAGTGTGTGGCTGGCGGCTACCACCGTACCGAACAAGCAGGTAGGAAGCCGATGGCGCCGCCCACTCAGCGCAATCTCGCGGACGTGCCGCGTCAACCGACCGGGTGATTTGTCGCAATGGGCGGACCACCGCGTCCGCATCGCCGCCGCACATCTACTTCCGGCCGGAGAACACCGATGATCAACATTCGAGATCGGATTTCTCGGCCGGCCTGCCGCATGTTTCCACGGTCGACGGACGGTCGCTGGGAGTAAGCGGAACCGGCGCTGGTCGTGGCCCGCCAATTTGAGCGGCACAAGGTCCGCCGGTGAACCGGCGAAACCGCTTTCGCACGACACCCGCGGTCTGGCTTCGCGGCGGGATACCGCGGGGTTTCGGCCGGCCTTGGTGCGGTACGGCGGCACCAAGGCGGTTATCAACCGCAACTTGGGGGCTGGCGACGCCACCGGCCTGGTCGTGTCGATTCCATTGGCATGAGATGCCGTGAGATGATCAGTTGCTGGTGGTCTCATGCTTCCTCCACCGGATCGCCGACGTGACAAGCATCCGACCGGTGAGCGCATTTGTGGTCGACGTGGCGATCGTCGACCGCGAATTCACAGTGTGCGAAGGCGGAAAGCCTGGCTCACCGAGATCAAGTTTGTTGGATGACGGACGTACTGGTGTGAAGTCACCGTGCCGGTTCCATCGGCGCGCTCGCCCGCCGCGCCGCCGGCGCCAGGAGATCGGCGATCGCGACCGCGATCCGCCAGCCGCAGCCCCGTTTCCCGGAGTGGAAATCCGCTGCCGTGGTGGTCGCCTCGCTGATCCGTTCGGCGCGCACCAGTGCGTCGATCAGGCTGGCGGTCAGGTAGGGCGTCAACCAGGGCTGTCCGCCGCCGCAGGTCCGTGCGCACAGCAGGGCTCGGCGCAGGTGGGCGACCGCGGTGTTCGGCTCGCCGGTGGCGGCCGCGATGACCCCCCGCGCGGCCAGGGTGAACACGTATGCCTCCCGGTCGGTGCCCGGCGCCACGCCGTCGAGCGCGTCCGCGGTGGCGTCGGCCTGGCCGTCGACGGCCAGCAGCCAGGCCCGCACGGCGAGCAGCCGGGTGGCCGCCTGGCCGCCTTCCTTGGCCGCCGTCGCCAGCAACTCGACCGCTTCGGCCGAGCGTCGCACGCCCAGCGCCAGCAGCAATGCCCTGGCCAGCACCGTTTCCGGCAGCCGCTGGTCGGCCGCGTCCAGCACGGCGAGGCCCTGGGCCGGCCGGCCGGACAGCAGGAGCTGCGTCGCCCAGGCCGGCGCGGTCTCGGCGGCGAGTCCCGCCCACGTGGACAGCCGGCAGAGCTCGTCCGCGAGGTCCAGGTCCAGTGCCTGCCAGGCGTCCCTGGTCGCCTGGCGGAGCCTGGCCAATCCGGAACCAGGCAGTACCGCCTGGGTCCGGCCGAGTGGCCGGCCGCTGCCGGCTGGCCCCAGCAGGTCGGCCAACCCGCCGTCGACCAGCAGGTCGTGCAACAGGCCGGGGTTGCCGTGGGTGGCCGCGTGCAGGGCAGTCACGGTGACCGGGCGAACGCGGCCGCCGAGCACCTGGGCGGTGAGCGCGCCGACCTCGTCCCGGCGCAGCGACGGGAGCCGCAGGGTGCGCAGGCCGGGC
>DATEPR010000541.1:0-2165 GCA_035273045.1 Pseudonocardiaceae bacterium
GGTGCGGCCACCACCGTGCCGGCCGCGGGAGTCGCGCCGTCGCCGGACGTCGTGCGGACGCACCCGGCCACCGCGCACGCCGGCGCGGCCAGCGCGCTGCCGCTCACCACGGCACAGTGTCAGCGGCACTACCGGATCGCCTGCTACGGACCGGCACAACTACAGGCCGCCTACGGCCTGGCACCGCTGTACGCGCGGGGCGTCCAGGGCCAGGGCACCACGATCGCCGTCGTCGACTCGTTCGGCTCGCCGACCATCCGGCACGACCTCGCCGTGTTCGACCAGGCATACCGCCTGCCGGCGGCGAAGCTGACCGTCATCCAGCCGGCCGGGAAGGTGCCGCCCTACGACGGCACCGCCAACCGGGCCGGCTGGGCCGGTGAGACCACTCTGGACGTCGAGTGGGCACATGCCATGGCGCCACTGGCGAACATCGTCGTGGTCGCGACGCCGACCTCGGAAGACGAAGGCACCACGGGCTTTCCGGAGATCGTCAGGGCCGAGGAGTACGTCGTCGACCACCACCTGGCCGACGTCATCAGCCAGAGCTTCGGCGCCACCGAGGAGACGTTCCCCAGCAAGGAAGCCCTGCTCGCGCTGCGCGGCGCCTACGTCGACGCCTACCGGCACGGCGTCACCGTGCTGGCGTCCTCCGGCGACTCTGGCGCCACCGACGCGACCGCCACCACCGGCCTGTACACCCGGCCGGTCACGTCATGGCCGGACAGCGACCCGCTGGTCACCGGCGTCGGCGGCACCAGGCTCAGCCTGGCCGCGAACGGCGCCCGCACCGCGCCGGACGTGGTGTGGAACGACACCTACGACACCGCGGCCCAGCGCTACATCGAGGGCGACGACGGGCCGAACGCGCTGGCCACCGGCGGTGGCCGGTCCACGGTGTTCGACCGCCCGGTCTACCAGGTGCGGGTCGCGTCGGTGGTGGGCGACCGGCGGGGCGTGCCCGACATCGCCATGAGCGGGTCGTGCGCCGGCGCGGTGAACGTGTACCAGAGCTTCGCCGGCCAGCCCGCCGGCTGGTACCCGACGTGCGGCACGAGCGAGGCCAGCCCGCTGTTCGCCGGGATCGTCGCCCTGGCCGCGCAGCAGGCCGGGCACCCGCTGGGCCTGCTCAACCCGGCGCTGTACTCCATGGCCGAGACACACGCGCCCGGCCTGGTCGACGTGACCCGGGGCGACAACACCGTGTCCTTCACCCAGCACGGCAAGCCGGTGACCGTGCACGGGTTCACCGCGGGGCCGGGCTACGACCTGGCGTCCGGGGTGGGCACGGTCAACGCCGCGCTGTTCGTGCCGGAACTGGTGTTCTACGTCGATCACAGATTCTGAGTGACCGGCCGCCGGTCCCGGACCGCCTGGAAGAACCGGGCCATGGCCCGGCCGGTGGCCCGCGCCCTGGGCGAGGGCAGGAAGTCGAAGGCGTGGTGCGCGTAGGGGAGTTCGGCGTAGCCGAACGGCTGGCGGGTCACCTGCCTGGCCCGCTCGGCGAACCTCCTGGCCGTCGTCGCCTCCACCACCTCGTCCCGGTCGCCGTGCACCACGAACATCGGTGGCGCCGTGGCGTCCAGCCGCGGGGTCGGTGACGCGGCCCGCCAGGTGTCCGGGTCGTCGGCCAGGTCCGCGTCGAACAGGTTGGCCCGCACGTGGTTGCGCAGCCGGGGCAGGCCGTCGTCGTTGAGCACGGTCAGGTCGTACACCCCGTACAGCAGCCCGGCGGCCTGCACCGTGGTGTCGGCGTCCGCGAAGCCCGGCTGGAACGCGGGATCGTTGGCGGACAACGCGGCCAGTGCGGCCAGGTGCCCGCCGGCCGAACCGCCGGAGATCGCGATGAACGACGGATCGCCGCCGTACCGGGCGATGTTGGCCCGGATCCAGGCCAGCGCGCGCTTCACGTCCACGATCTGCGCCGGCCAGCGGTGTCGCGGACCCAGCCGGTAGTCCACGGACACGCACAGCCAGTCCTGGGCGGCCAGGTGCGCGGTCAGGTAGGGACTCTGCTGGCGTTTCGTGCCGCCGGTCCACGACCCGCCGTGCACGTGCACCAGCACCGGTGACGGCCGGCCCGGGTCGCGGCCGGGCCGCCGCCAGATGTCCAGCACCTGCTCGGGAGCCTCGTCGTGGTACCGGACGTCCCGGTCCACCAGGAG
>DATEPR010000542.1:0-2543 GCA_035273045.1 Pseudonocardiaceae bacterium
ACCGAGCTGGCACCGAAGGCGCCGCGCAAGGACGCGGTCGGCCCGGACGTGTATCCGTTGTGGCTGAAGTACTTCACCGGCGCCACGGTCGACCTGGCCGAGCTGTACCAGTGGGGCTGGGAGGAGTTCTTCCGCGTCGAGACGGAGATGAAGCAGGTGGCCGGCCGGATCCGGCCGGGTGCGTCGCTGGCCGAGGCGGCCGCGGCGCTGGACGCCGATCCGCGGTACCAGTTGACCGGCGCGGACGCGTTACAGCGGTGGATGCAGGGGTTGTCGGACAACGCGTTGCGCGAGTTGGGTGGCACGCATTTCGACCTGCCGGACGAGTTGTTGAACCTGGAGTGCCGGATCGCGCCGCCGGGTGGCCCGGCCGGCGCCTACTACACGGGGCCGAGTGCGGACTTCAGCCGGCCGGGCCGGATGTGGTGGTCGCTGGTGCCCGGTCAGGAGCGGTTCTCGACGTGGCGGGAGACGAGCACCGTCTACCACGAGGGGGTGCCCGGTCATCACCTGCAGATCGCGACGTCGGTGTACCAGGCGGACAAGCTCAACCGGTACCAGCGGCTGATGGCCGGCACGTCGGGCCACGCGGAGGGCTGGGCGCTGTACGCGGAGCGGCTGATGCGCGAGCTGGGTTACCTGTCCGACGACGGCGACCTGATGGGCATGCTGGACGCGCACCTGTTCCGCGCCGGCCGGGTGATCATCGACATCGGCATGCACCTGGAGTTGGAGATCCCGCGGGGCACCGGGTTCCACGAGGGTGAGCGGTGGACGCCGGACCTGGGTCTGGAGTTCATGGTCAACCGGACCATCACGGACGCGGCCCAGTTGTCCGACGAGGTGGACCGCTACCTGGGCTGGCCCGGCCAGGCGCCGTCGTACAAGTTGGGCGAGCGGGTGTGGCTGGCCGCGCGGGACGAGGCGAAGCAGCGCAACGCGGAACGGTTCGACCTGGCCGTGTTCCACAAGCGGGCGCTGGAGATGGGGTCGATGGGCCTGGACACGCTGCGGGAGCGGCTCGCCGAGCTGTAGCCGCAGGACACGTCAGCGCCGGGGCGCCGCGTCCAGGGGGAGCCGGTGTCCCAGCACGGCGAACGGCCGGGGGTCGCCGGCGAACAGGTAGTCCCGCAACACGTCCTGGAAGCCGACCCGCCGGTACAGTCGCCACGCCCGGGACGGACCCTCCGGTGTGGACAGTAGTGTGGTGCTGGCGCGGACCCTGCCGAGCAGTTGGCGTAGCAGGCCTTCGCCGAGTCCGCGGCCCTGGGCGTCGGGGCGGACGTGCAGTTCGGTGAGTTCGAAGTAGTCGGCCATCCACGTGTCCACGGCGGCCGTGCCGTGCGAGGTGAGCAGGCCCCTGCGGACCTGTTCGTGCCACCACTGGCCGGCGGCGCCCCGGTAGCCGTAGCTGATCCCGGCCAGTGACCCGTCCTCGGCGAGCGCGGCGACGCACCGCCAGTCCTGGCGCAGCATGTGCGCCAGCCACATGGGGGCGCGTTGTTCCGCGGTGCCGGGCGGGTAGCGCATGGCGGCCACGTAGAGATTGAGGGCCTCGGACAGCCTGGCGCGCAGGTCGTCGACGGTCAGCTCGACGAACCGTTCCTGGGGAATGGGTACGGCCGTTGCCACGGCTACGAATCATCCTCCTCACTGGAGACGTTCGCGGCGGTGCCCGACGTCAGTTCGACCAGCTCGGTGAACGTGATCGGGAAGACGGTCTTGGGGTGGCCGGCGGCGGCCCAGATCACCGGGTGGCGGGCCAGGGCGGTGTCCACCAGGGTGTGGATGGGCGCGGGGTGGCCGATCGGGGCGACACCGCCGATGGCCTGGCCGGTGTGGGCGCGGACGAACGCGGCCGCGGCGCGGTCGACGCTGTCGGCGCCGACGATGCCGGCGAGCAGCGTCTGGTCGGCGCGGTGCGCGCCGGACGTCATCACCAGCAGCGGTGCCGGCTGGCCGCCGCGGACGGCCTGGAAGACCAGGCTGTTGGCGATCGCGCCGACCTCGACGCCGAGCGCCGCCGCGGCCAGTGCCGCGGTGCGGACCTCGTCGTCCAGGACGCGGATGCCCGCGGCGGCGTCCGGGAAGCCGGCTTCGGCCAGGCCGGCCAGGACCTTCCGGACACTGGGATGCTCCCGCTCGTTCATCGCCGCCGTCACTCCCTCAGTCGTCGTCGCTGACCCGCTCATCAGACCACGGCCCGCGAACCCATTTCGGCGCTGGTGAGCGGGACTGTTGAGAGTGTCGCGGGTCCAGGTTATTCTGGCTACGTTCGAACGTGTGTTCGAACGTAGATGGAGCGCTCGGTGGTGGGGCGGGGGAAGCGCCTCGCCACCGGGTTCCGCCGGCTTCCCCACGGTGGGCTCGTCGATCCGACGTTTCCGACGCCACGAGGAGGCCGCCGATGTCCACGCTGATCGACTTCCCGCTCGACCGGCGTCACCGTCCGCTGCCCGCGCCGCCCCCGGCGCACGGCGGTTCGCCCGCCGCGCTGGTCCGCCAGGCCCGTGCCGGCGTGGTCGAGGCGCAGCACGAGGCCG
>DATEPR010000543.1:0-3959 GCA_035273045.1 Pseudonocardiaceae bacterium
ACCCCTGTCCGACAACGATTCCACCCGAGGTGCATGATGAGTATCAGCAGGAAGATCGCGGGCGGCGCGCTCGCCGCCGCCACCGCGGCGGCCATGCTGGCCGCCTGCGGCACCAACAGCTCGTCGGCCGGTGGCAGCACCGGCGCCGTGTCCCAGCCCTCCGCCGTGGCGAAGCTGACCGGCAGCATCGCCTTCAACGACACCCAACTGGGCAAGCTGCGCGACCAGCTCAAACAGGCCCTGGCCGGCAAGGACCTGTCCCAGGCCAACGTGGCCGTCGTGGTGAACGTGACCGCGGCCTACTGGGACGCGGCCCGCGAGGGCGTCCAGAAGGCGGCGTCCGAGCTGAACGTCAAGGCCCGGTTCCAGGAGCCGACGCAGCAGGACATCAGCGAGCAGCTGTCCATTGTGAACACGCTGCTGTCGCAGGGGATCACCGGAATGTCGATCTCCGCGATCCAGCCGTCCTCGCTGTCCGGCGCGGTGGCCGGCGCCAAGTCCCGGGGCACCGACCTGATGGCGATCGACTCGCCGCTGCCCAGCTTCCGGCCCACGGTCCCGCTCTACCTCGGCACGCCGAACTTCGAGGCCGGCCAGAAGGCGGGGCAGGCGATGAAGCAGTTGCTGCCCAACGGCGGTGACGTCGCGATCGTGGTCGGCTCGCTGACCGCGACCAACGCCACCCAGCGCATCGCCGGATTCAAGTCGGTGCTGGCCGGCACCAAGGTGCACGTCTTCCAGACGTACAACGACAACGGTGACGCCAACAAGGCGCTGGAGGACTCGTCGGCCGCGTTCCAGGCCGACCCGAACCTCAAGGGCTTCTACGGCGTCTACTCCTACGACGGCCCGTCCGCCGGCCAGGCCGTGCAGTCCGCCGGCAAGGCCGGCAAGGTGGTCGTGGTGGCCGACGACTCCGAGCCCAAGACGCTCCAGTTGCTCAACCAGGGCGCGATCCAGGCGACCGTGCTCCAGCAGCCCTACCAGCAGGGTTACCTGTCGGTCTACCTGCTCACCGCGATGAAGGTGCTGGGCGTGCCGGCCACCATGAAGATCGTGCGGCCGTACCTGGGTTCCGACGGCTACACCCTGTCCTCCGGCGTCGGCCTGGTGACGAAGGCGAACCTGGCCGCCTACAACGCCAAGATGGCCGCGATGGGCGTGACCCCCTGATGTCCGCGGAGACCATGGCGACGCCCGTCGCTCACGTGCGGGACGTCAGCAAGACCTACGGGCCGGTGCAGGTGCTGAACGTCGCCGAGCTGTCGTTGGCTCCCGGTGAGATCGTCGGGTTGGTCGGTGAGAACGGCGCCGGCAAGTCGACGCTGGTGAGTGTGCTGGCCGGCACGGTCACCCCGGACACCGGTGTGGTCGAGGTGGCGGGTGCCGAGGTGCCGCTCGGTTCGCCCACCGCGTCGGCGCACGCGGGCGTCGCCATGGTCTCCCAGGAGTTCCCGTTGGTCGGCCAGATGTCGGTGGCGGAGAACCTGTTCCTCGGGCTGCGGCCGGAGGGTTCGTCGCGGGTGTTCGTCGACTGGCGCCGGCTGAACGAACAGGCCCAGGCCGTGCTGGACGAACTGGACCTGTCGATCAGGGCGCGGCAGCGGCTGGACCAGCTGTCCGTGGCGCAGCGCCAGTTGGTGGAGATCGCCAAGGCGTGGCACCGCGCGCCCCGGCTGCTCATCCTGGACGAGCCCACGTCCGCGCTCGGCCCGGTGGAGGCCGAACTGGTGCTGGGCCTGGCCCGCCGGCATGCGGCCGCCGGCGGTGCCGTGGTGTTCATCGGGCACCGGTTCGACGAGGTGCTGGCGCTGTGCTCGCGCCTGGTGGTGCTGCGCAACGGGCGGGTGGTCGCCGACCTGCCGAAAGCCGAAGCCACGGAGGAACTGCTGGTCCGGCACATGGTGGGCAGGCAACTGGCCGAGCACCCGCCGCTGGCCGCGGTGGAGGACACGACCGAACCGTGCCTGCGGATCACCGACCTGACCGCGGACGGCCTCGGACCGGTGTCGCTCACCGTGAACCGGGGCGAGGTGGTCGGGGTCGCCGGGTTGATGGGCGCCGGCCGCAGCCGCCTGCTGCACACGGTCTTCGGCGCCCAGCCGGCCACCGGCGGCACCATGACGCTGGCCGGCCGGCCCTACCGCCCGCACTCGCCGCGGGACGGGATCGCCGCCGGTGTGGTGCTGGTCGCGGAGGACCGCAAGCAGCAGTCGCTGCTGCCGGACGCGCCGATCCGGTGGAACGTCACGCTGGCCGTGCTGCCCCGGCTGGCCAGGGGTCCGCTGCTGCGGCCCCGGCGGGACAAGGCGGAGGCGTCCCGGGCGGTCGAACTCACCGAGGTGCGCTGCCGCAGCACGGAACAGCCGATCCGGGAACTGTCCGGCGGCAACCAGCAGCGTGCCGTGCTGGGCCGGGCGGTGGCCACCGACCCGAGCCTGCTGCTGCTCGACGAACCCACCCGCGGTGTCGACGTCGGCGCCAAGGCCGGGATCTACGGCCTCATCGCGGACGTCGCCGAACGCGGCAGCGCCGTGCTGGTGGTGTCGTCGGAACTGGAGGAACTGCTGCGCATCTGCCACCGTGTGGTGGTGCTGGCCAGGGGCCGCGTCGTCGCCGAGTTCGACCGCGCCCACTTCGACAAGGAAACCATCGTCGCCCACGCCGCCGGCATGGCACCGCAGGGAGTTCACTGATGTCCCTCACCCAGCAGTCCGTCAGCGAGCAGGCTGCCGTGCCGCGCACGGTCGACACCGGTGCCCGGTGGACCCGCCGGCTGGCCGAGACGCCGGAGATCGGCGTGGTGGCGGCATGCGTGCTCGTGTTCGCCGGGGTCTTCCTGGCCCGCAACAGTTTCGCCACCCTGGCCAATCTCCAGGAGATGGGCCGCAACCTGTCCGAGTTCGGGCTGCTCGCGGTCGGCGAGAGCCTGGTCATCCTCACCGGCGGCATCGACCTGTCGGTCGGCGCCCTCGCCGCGCTGGCCGGCGTGTTCGGGTCGTGGCTGTTCGTCAGCGTCGGCCTGCCGCTCGGCCCGTGCATCGTGCTCACGCTGCTGCTGTGCGCGGCCGTCGGCACCGCGCACGGCCTGTTCGTCACCCGGCTGTCCGTGCCGCCGTTCGTGATCACGCTCGTCACGTACACGGCGGCGCGGGGCGCGGCACAGGCGATCACCAAGAGCGTCCCGATCACCATCTCCGGCCAGAACTTCATCGACCTCAACCGGACCAACGTGATCGGCGTGCCGCTGCCGCTGATCGTGTTCGTCGTGGCCGCGATCGGCCTGTGGTTCTTCCTGGAACGCACCTACTGGGGCCGCCAGACGTACGCCGTCGGCGGCAACGCGGAAGCCGCCCGCCTCGCCGGCATCCCGGTGCGCCGCCGCACGCTCATCACCTACATCGTCAGCGGCACCCTGGCCGGCGTGGTCGGCCTGCTGATCAGTGCCCGGCTCGGCCTCGGCGACCCGAGCGTGGCCACCGGCTACGAGTTGGACGCCATCGCGGCGGCGGTGATCGGCGGCGTCAGCCTGTTCGGCGGGCGCGGCAAGGTCCTGTGGACCGTCTACGGCGCTCTGTTCCTGACCGTGGTCGACAAGGGGCTGCAGCTCATGGGCCTCTCGCTTGCCTCGGTGTTCGCGGTCAAGGGCGGGGTGATCCTGGCCGCCGCCATCATCGACGCCCAGCGCCAGCGGCTGGTCGCGCGCGCATGACGGCACCCTTGCTCACCGTCGAGGGGCTGACCAAGAGCTTCTTCGGCGTCCGCGTCCTGCACGAGATCGGCCTCTCGCTGCTGCCGGGCGAGATCCTGGGCCTGGTCGGCGAGAACGGCTCGGGCAAGTCGACGACGATGAACATCCTGGGCGGCGTCCACCAGCCTGACTCCGGCCGGATGATCCTGGACGGCCAGCCTTACGCCCCCCGCTCGCCCCGGGACGCCGAGGCCGCCGGGATCGCGTT
>DATEPR010000544.1:0-2941 GCA_035273045.1 Pseudonocardiaceae bacterium
CGTTCGGCGCGCTGGTCGTCGTCGGGGCCGGCGAGGTAGGCGGGGCGGCCGCGGACGAAGCCGTGGAGTCGTCGGTGTCCACTCCGGAGGACACCGAGAAGCCGCCCGGGATGACCTTGGAGCCGGTGGGTGAGCCGTCGATGGTGACCGACGTGACGGCTGGGCTGGTGATCCGGACGAGCGTGTCGTCGGTGACGCCGGTGTTGACGATGGTGAGGATCATGCGGGCGGTGCTGCCGGGCGCGTAGGTGCCCTGCTGGTTGCCCGGGTAGGCCAGTTGCGCGTCGCGGATCGCCATGGCGCCGACCATCCCGCTGGCGCCGTTCACCCCGGACTCCTGCTCGGCGGTCTGGGTGATCTGGCCGGCACCGCAGCCGACGAGCACGGCGGCGAGTCCGATCCCGAGCACGGACGGGACGATGCCGGACAGAACGCGCCTGCGCCTCGGGGTGGAGTGCTCCGCACGGCTCACTGTTCGGCGTCCTTCCTCGGTACCGGCGACCTGCATGGGCAGCCTAACCGGGGGCGCACGAGGGCCACCGGCAAGGGGTCCACAGTGGTGCCGACCGGCCGTCGCCGGACCGGCGCGAGCACGATGGGAGTGGGTTTGTCAACCCCCGAATGGCCTCCTGACCTGCGAATACGAACCCGGCGGCCGGTGCGCGGGGATTGCGGCACGTGTTAAGATAGAAGAAGCGAAAGGGGCAGAGGACACATGGTTTTCAAGGTCGGAGAGACCGTCGTCTACCCGCACCACGGTGCCGCTCTCATCGAAGCAATCGAGACCCGCGTGATCAAGGGCGAGGAAAAGAAGTACCTCGTCCTGAAGGTCGCGCAAGGTGATCTGACCGTTCGTGTGCCCGCGGACAACGCCGAGATCGTCGGTGTGCGGGACGTCGTCGGCCAGGAGGGCCTGAACCGGGTCTTCGATGTGTTGCGAGCTCCCCACACCGAAGAGCCGACGAACTGGTCTCGGCGGTACAAGGCCAACCTTGAGAAGCTCGCCTCCGGCGACGTGAACAAGGTGGCCGAGGTGGTGCGCGACCTCTGGCGACGCGAGAAGGACCGCGGCCTGTCCGCCGGTGAGAAGCGGATGCTGGCCAAGGCCAGGCAGATACTGGTCAGTGAACTCGCCCTGGCTGAGGGCACAGACGAGGACAAGGCGGAACTTCTGCTCGACGAGGTACTCGCCACCGCGTCCTCCTGAGTGTCGCTTCCTGAACAGTTCATCAGCTCCTGTGGTCATGCCCGGTCGCCGGCATGAGTGACGCGAGCGTCGTCGCCCTGGTGCCGGCTGCCGGGCAGGCCGAACAGGACCTCGCGGACGGCGTCGTCCAGCGTCTGGGTCAGGTCGCCGGACGGGTGGTCACGCTGGCCTCCGGCTCGTCGTCGCTGGCCGAGGCCGCTGTCGCCGCCGTGGTGTCCGGCGTGCGCGTGGTGCTGGTCCATGATCCGCTGCGCGGTGAACTCCTGCCCGATGTGGCGGCGCGCGTGGTCCGCGCTGTCCTGGCGACCGGCCGGCCCGTGGTGCCCGTGCTGCCGTGCAGCGACACCGTCAAGCGCGTTGACGACTCCTCTGTGGTGATCGACACACCGGACCGCGACGAGCTGCGCGTGGTGCGCTCCCCCATCGGCTATCCCGCCGAGCTGGTCACGTCCGGTGCCGTCACGGCAGGTACGGTGCCCACCGGCGCCGTGACGATCGACGGAGGACCCGCGTGATCCCGAGGGTGGGGCTGGGCACCGACGTGCATCCGGTGCGGTCCGGCCGGGAGTGCTGGATCGCCGGGTTGCGCTGGGACGGTGTCGACGGCTGCGCCGGCCACTCCGACGGCGACGTCGCCGTCCACGCGCTGTGCGACGCGCTCCTGTCCGCGGCCGGGCTCGGTGATCTCGGCGCGGTGTTCGGCACCGGTGACCCGCGCTGGTCCGGGGCGCACGGCGTGGCGATGCTCACCGAGGTCCGGGCGCGGCTGGCCGCCGCCGGCTACAGCGTGGGCAACGCGGCCGTGCAGGTGATCGGCAACGCGCCCCGGGTGGCGAAGCGGCGGGACGAGGCGCAGCGGGTGCTGTCCGACGCGGTCGGCGGGCCGGTCACGGTGTCCGGCACCACCACCGACGGACTCGGGCTGACCGGCCGCGGTGAGGGCGTCGCGGCCATCGCGACCGCCCTGGTGCTGCCAGCGGTCTAGACCACCTGGTGCCGGCTAGTGTTGCGGGCGTGACCATCCGAGGCGTCCTGTTCGACTTCTCCGGCACCCTGTTCCGGCTGGAGTTCACCGATCCCGGGCTCCCGCACGACGACGAGTCCGTCCGCGTCCAGCGGATCATGCTGTCGATGACGGCGGCGATCGGCCCACGCGAACCGCTGCCCATCCACGACCACCCGGACTGGGCGCGACGCGATCTCGACCCGGACATCCACCGCCGCGTCTACACCGAGGCCTTCCGCCAGGCGGGCATCACCGAGGCACTCGTCGAACCCGCCTACCGCCGGGTGCTCGACCCGGTCAGCTGGACCAGCTACCCGGACACCGAGGCGGCGCTGCGCCGGCTGCACGACGCGGACGTCCCGGTGGCCGTGGTGAGCAACATCGCCTGGGACATCCGCCCGATCTTCGACCAGGCCGGCATCACCGACCTGGTCACCGAGTTCACCCTGTCGTACGTGGAAGGCTCCATGAAACCGGACGAGAAGCTGTTCCGCGTCGCCTGCGACCGGCTGGGCGTGGAGCCGGCGGACGCGCTGATGATCGGTGACAGCGTGGCGGCCGACGGCGGCGCGGCCACGCTGGGCTGTGCGGTGGAGATCGTGCCGCCGATCCCGACCGGCGAGCGGCCGGACGCGCTGCTGTCGGCGCTGGCCAAGCACGGGCTGTAGCGACCGACCCGTACCATTTCGGTGTGACCCTGCACCTGTACGACACCGCGACCCGGAGCC
>DATEPR010000545.1:0-6518 GCA_035273045.1 Pseudonocardiaceae bacterium
TCACTATGCTGCTACAGCAAGTCGGGGTGACTGATGGCCTGTATCCTATTTGCTCGCCGGTCGATGCCTGGGCGGCGGATGGGCGTTCGCTGCAAGCGAAACTGCGGTGGTTCCTTTCGGCGTGTCGTCCGGCGAATGGCCGACTCGCTATGCGGCTTCGGCTACTTCGGGTGGCTGTTGGCTTGTATTCCGGTGGGTCGGTGGTCGTGGCCGCCTCCTGGCGGCTGTGGATGGTTGTTACGCTGTTAGCGAGATCGCTGTGGTTTGTCGTCGGCGTGTCGTCCGGCGAGTGGTCAACTCGCTGTGTGCTTCGGCGAATTCGGGCTTGATGGCTTGGAGCCCGCTGGTCGGTTGGTGTTGTCGAGTCGTTGGCTTTCAACTGCCATTTGGGCAATTGTCGAATGGTTGTTCCGCCACAAGCGGAAACTTGGTGGGCCGTGCCCTCGGCGTGTCGTCCGGTCGGCGGCCAACTCGCTATGCGGCAATGACGGACCGGTGGCCATCGGATTGGACTCCAGTGGGTCGGCTGTTCGGTTGGCGAGTCGCCGCCGACTGGCCCTCGGCGCGGATGGCGTTCGCTGTGAGCGCAGTTGATCAGCGCTCCACAGTGTGCGGGGACTCTGGCCCTGCCTGTGGGAACCGCCCGCTGTCTGGGTATTCGCGAGACTCTGGCCATTCAGCAGACAGTTCGTTGGTGTCCTGCCGCTCGTTGCCTGCCACCTGTCGCGAACCGGTTGGCGTCGGGCCAGCGCGCCGACCGGCAGGCAAGCACCGCCCAAGCGCGTCGTCCGTCCTGCGGTCGACACGCCGACCACCAACCAACCTCGCGTGTCGTCCGGTCAGTGGTCGACACGGCCGGGTGGGTGGGTGGTTTTGTTCGCTCGGACGGGTGGTTTGGGGGATCTGCCTGGTGCGCGGGGAACGGGTGGGTCGGCTACTTTCTGTGCGTCAGCCGTCGCTTTCCGGGGGTATGGATGAAGCAGCACTCGGCGCTCGGTACCGCCTGCGCGCTCGGCACGGTCATCGCGCTCGGCGTGGTCAGCCCGGCCGTCGCGACCACACCAGGACCACGACCGCTCACCCCCCAGGTCGTCGCCGGCCTCTCCCACGGTCCACGACGGCCGATGATCGTCCTCCTCCGCGACCAGCACCCGGAAACCCCACCGAACCGCGGCAACGACGCCCACCGCGCCGCCGCCACCCAGTCCGACCAGCGTCAACTGGTCGACCAGGCCCGCCAGGCCGGCGCCACCCACGTCACCCAGTTCAGCGTCATCAACGGCTTCGCCGCCACGATGACCGCCGCCGAGAGCCAACACCTCGCCACCGATCCCCAGGTCGCCGCCGTCGTCCCCGACCTGCCGATCAAGCTGGCCACCCCCACCGTCCCGACCGCGCCGGCACCACCGGCACCGAAGACGAAAGCCAGCCCGAACGCCTGCCCCGCCAACCCGAAGCATCCCCTCCTGGAGCCGGAAGCGGTCCAGGTCACGCACGATGCCGCCGCCCAGCGGCTGGCCACCGGCAAGGGCGTCACCGTCGCCTACCTCGCCGACGGCGTCGACACCGCGAACCCGGACTTCGTCCGCGCCGACGGCTCCCACGTGTTCACCGACTACCGCGACTTCACCGGCGAGGGCACCGACACCCCCAACGACGACCGCGAGGCGTTCGGTGACGCCAGCGCCGTCGCCGCGCAGGGCCGCAAGACCTACGACATCTCCGACTTCGTCAGCGCCGCCAACCCGCTGCCGAAGAACTGCGACATCCGCATCCTCGGCATGGCCCCGGGCGCCTCACTCGTCGGCCTGAAAGTCATCGCCTCCAACGGTTTCGGCTCCACGTCCGGCGTGGTCCAGGCCATCGACTATGCGGTCAACGTCGACCACGTGGACGTCATCAACGAGTCGCTGGGCTCCAATCCGTACCCGGACAGCGGCACCGACCCGTTCACCCTGGCCAACGACGCCGCCGTCGCGGCCGGCGTGACCGTGGTCAACAGTTCCGGTGACGCCGGTTACGGCAACACCATCGGCAACCCGGCCAGCGATCCGCACATCATCAGCGTCGGCGCCTCCACGACCTACCGCATCATGGCGCAGACCTGGGACGGACTGCCCGGCTTCCACGGCACCTGGGAGAACGACAACGTCTCCGCGATCAGCTCCAGCGGCGTCACCCAGCGCGGCCGCGTCTACGACCTGATCGCGCCGGGCGACCTGGGCTGGGCGCTCTGCTCGACGGACGTCGCTCACCATCTCGGCTGCACCAACTACCAGGGCAAACCGTCGCCCGTGCAGGCGTTCGGCGGCACCAGCCAGGCCGCGCCGCTGACCGCGGGCGCCGCCGCGCTGGTCATCCAGGCGTACACGCGGACGCACAACGGCGCGAAACCCACCCCGGCGCTGGTCAAGCAGATCCTCACCAGCACCGCCACCGACAACGGTGATCCCGCGCAACGCCAGGGTGACGGCCTGCTCAACGCGCTGGCCGCGGTCCAGGCCGCCATGTCCATTCCGGACGGACACGGCACGCCGAAGCGGCAGGGCAACGGGCTGCTGTTCGGCCAGTCCCAACTGGACGCGACGGGCCTTCCGGGAACCACACGGCACTTCGCGCTGAACGTCACCAACGTCGGCGCGACCCAACAGACCGTCACCGGCCACGGCCGCGCCCTCACTACGACGCTGTCCGACCTGCGGGGCAGCGTCGCCCTCGGCACCACGTCGTCGTCGACCCTGCTGTCTCGGGGCGGTATCCAGGACGACGGCGTCACCAAGCCGTTCACCGTCCCGCAGGGTGCCGACCACCTGGACGCCTCCATCGCCTGGGCCGGCCCTTCCGGCAGTCCGGTCACGCTCGTCCTGCTCGACCCGAAGGGCGCGTTCGCCGGGTACTCGATGCCGCAGTCGGCGGTCGGTCCGGACTTCGGGCATGTCGACGTGCACGCGCCGATGCCGGGCCGGTGGACCGCGCTGATCTACGCGCCACACTCGTCCGGCGAGTTCGACGGGCAGGTCAGCTACGAGTTCACCACCACCCGCTACGCCGGCTTCGGCACCGTCACCGGCACGCTGCACCTGGCGCCCGGCCAGACCGGCACGCTGAACGTCACCGCCCGCACGCCCGGCCAGCCGGGTGACCTGGCCGCGGCCGTCGAGGTGGACACCGCGGCGCACCAGCACTTCGCGGTGCCGCTGGTGCTGCGCAGCCTGGTGGACGTCGGGCATAGCGGCACTTTCGCCGGTGTGCTGACCGGCGGCAACGGCCGGCCAGGCGCCGCGGCGCAGACCGACACGTACCGGTTCGACGTGCCGGCCGGGAAACGGGACGTCGACATCAGCGTGTCCCTGAACGGCAGCGTCAACCAGGGCGTCATCGGCTACCTGGTCAGCCCGGACGGCCAGATCCTCAGCCAGGCCACGAACGTGCTCGCCGTCGACGACAAGGGCATCCCCACCGAGTACGGCCGGTCCCTCCAGGGCTACCAGCGGGATCCGCTGCCCGGCCGGTGGAGCTACGTCGTCGTGTTCCAGAACGCGGTGGCCGGCGCCGGCACGAGCGAACCGTTCACCGGGCACGTCACCTTCAACCAGGTGGACGTCACCGCGGCCCACCTGCCGGCGTTCAAAGCCTTGCTGCCCAAGGGAAAGCCGGTGACCGTGACGGTCACCGTGCACAACACGGGCACCGCGCGGGGCTCGTACTACGTGGACGCGCGCCGCTCCACCTGGACCGACACGGAACTGGTCCCGAACGCCTCGGCGGCCAACGTGCCACTCACGCCGTCGGCCAGCCTGGGCTACCTGGTGCCGCCGGACACGTCCGAGATCACCGGCATCACGTCCGGTTCCGTCCCGGTGTCCGCCGACCTGGCCGCCAACACCGGTGAGCCAGAACACTTGGGTTCACCCGGTCCGGGCAACATCGCGGTGGCGACCGACCACGCACCGGAGATCAGCCAGGGCCTGTGGTTTCTGGAGGCCGACCCGATCGGCCCGTTCGACGCGCCCAACCCGGGCACGGTGAACTTCGCGGCCGTCGTCCACACCCAGGCGTTCAACCCGGACGTGACGTCGTCCACCGGCGACCACTGGCTGGGCGGCGTGCTGGACCAGCCGCCGGCCTTCCACCCGGTCACCGTCGACCCCGGCGACACCGGCACCATCACGGTGACGTTCACGCCCACGGCGCCGAAGGGCACGGTCGTCACCGGTTGGCTCTACGTCGACGACACCACCCTGTCCAACGACGCGGGCGACGAACTTGCCTGCCTGCCCTACTCCTACACGGTGGGGTGAGCGCTCAGCCGTCCGCCCGGGTGAGGTCGGCGCCGTCCCACGTGGTGTGGGTGCACGCCACACCACGGCCGGACTTGGGCCGCAGCACGTCGTAGATGTGCATGCGCGGGATCCGGTCGGACACGCCCCACCCGCTCGGCCAGGTGATGATCCAGTCCATGTCGAGGTCGACGAGCAGGCCCAGCATCCTGGCCACGGTCGGGTCGTCCAGTCGCTCGAACGCCTCGTCCAGCAGGACCAGTCGCAGCGGTCCGGCCGCCGTGCCGTCGTCGGCGGCCGTGGAGCCGCTGATCGCGCCGTAGAACGCGGCCGCCGCCGCGAACAGGGTCACGTAGGACACCAGCCGGGTCTCGCCGGACGACAGTTGGCGCATCCTGCGGGTCCTGGGCCGGCCGTCCGGACCGTTGTCGGCCACCCGGACCGTGAACGTGTACCAGGAGCGGTAGTCCAACGCCCGGGTGAGGATCTCCGCGTAGCCACCGGAATGGGTGTCCCGTTCGGCGTCGATCCGTTCGGTGAACGCCCGGCGCAGCATGGCGTCCTGTTCCTCGGTGCGGTCCGCGAACGGCGTCCGCACCAGTTTCAGCGCCTCCAGCGTCGTCTCGTCCAGCGCGGCGGACGGCCGCCATTCCAGTCGCACGTGCACGCCCTGGCTGGACCGGGCGACGTCGAGCACGTCGTTCATCCGCCGGGTCAGGTCCTCGGCGACCGAGATCTGGCCGTGCAGGCGTTCGGCGAGGTTGCGCAGCATGAACGTGGCGAAGATGTCCTGGTAGCGCTCGCCGAGGAAGCCGCGCTGGCGGGCGAGCTGGTCGCTGACCTGGCGGGCCGCTTCGGCGACCGGCCTCGGTCCCTGCTCGCCGGAGACGGTGATGGTGAGGATGCCGGCGTGCCGTTCCGGGGTGATCTCGTGGCTGCCGGCCAGCGCTGCCTGCAGGGCCTGGAGTTTGGTGATGACCAGTTCCTCGCCGGCGCCCTTGCGGTCCACAGTGGACAGCAGGGCGTGTGCTTCGTCCGGGTCGGCCGGTGACTCGTCGGGCAGGGCCGCCGCCAGCACGCCGGGTGCGGCCAGGGCGGACCGGAAGGCGTCCGCGGCGGCGTCGGCGGCGGCCGTCCTGCCGTCGATGTCGCCCTCCTTGCCCTCCAGCACCGTTTCGGTCTTCACGACCTGGTTGGACAGTTCGGTCGCGGTGGCCCGCAGCGCGGGCAGTTCGGCGCGCAGCGCCCGGCGTTCGGCCTCCAGGCCGGTGAGCTGGGCGGCGATCTGTTCGGCCGCGCCGCCGATCGCCGCCGTCAGGTCGGCCAGCGCAGCGGCCTCCCTGGCGAACTCCGCACAGCTCGTCTCGGCCGCGCCTGGGGCGGCGCCCAGGTCGTCCTCGGCGGCCTGGTGGTCGTGCAGCGCGTCGGTGAGGTCCCGGACGGTGCCGACGCACCGGCCGATCAGCGTGTCCCGCAGCGCTTCCGCGCTTCCTCTGGCGGACATGGCCGCGCGGTGCGCCGCCTGGAGCGTCGCGGTGTCCGCCGGCAGGCCGGCCTCGGCGGCGGTCTGGGTCAGCTCGACCTGGGCCGCCTCGGTGTGCCGGTCGGCGGTGTCGTACTCGTCGCGCAGCCGGGCCGCCTTGGCGGTCGCTTCCTCCGCGGTGCGGGCGGCGGTGGTCAGCGTGGCGTGCGCGGCGATCAGTGTCCGGTCGTCGGGAAAGGCGTCCAGGTGCTGCTCCCACTCGGTGACCCGGCCGCTGTGTTCGGCCAGTTCGGCCTCGGCGACCGCCCGGTCCGCCCGGAGCACGGCCAGCCGGGCGGTCAGTTCGGCGCCACGCCTGGCCCGGGCCGCCTCCCGTGCGCCCGCGCCGACGAACTCGGCCGTCGCCTTGGCCATCGAACCGGCGAGCACCCCGGCCCGCCACTGGCCCGTGGTCGACACGGCGAGCCCGTCACCGTCGCCGAGCGACACCCCGGCCAGCACACCGGCCACCACGTCCACCGACACCGGGCAGCCCGGTTCCACGGCAGGCACCAGCACCGACTCCAGCGTCGGCCCGGCGACCGCACCGCCCACCGCGAACAGTTCCGCGACACCAGGCTCCAGGCCGCCGTCGGCCCGCACCCACGCCGACAGCAGGCCACAGCCCTGCAACGCCGCCTCCAGCCCGGCCCTGGCCTTGGCGTCCAGTTCCGGCACGAAGTCGACCAGTTGGTAGAACGCGGCACCGGTGGCCG
>DATEPR010000546.1:0-4743 GCA_035273045.1 Pseudonocardiaceae bacterium
GGTGTCTTCGGCGATCTCCTCGTTGGCGGCCACGGCCATGGTCTCCAGGCGCAGTTGCAGCGCGGTCAGCCTGCTGCGCAACTGGTGGGACACGTCGCCGACCAGTTCCCGTTCCCGCTGCACCAGCAGGGCCAGCGCGGACGCCGACGTGTCCAGCGCGTCGGCCACCAGGTCCAGTTCGGCGACGCCGTAGCGGCTGCCGTCCGGCCGGAAGTCACCGGCGCCCAGCCGGATCGCACGGTCGGCGACGTGTCGCATCGGCTCGGTCAGCCGCCGTGCCGTGACGGTCGCGACCACCGTGCCCGTACTGATCGACAACACCACCAGCAGCACGACGAACACGGCCACCTCGGCCTGGAGCCGGCGCATCGGACCGGCCGGTTCGGACAGCTGGACGGTGCCGCGCCGCGCGACCTGAGCCGACTCGGAGATGGCGTCCGGGCCGAGATCGGGGCCGGCCGTCCTGGGCTGCTGGCCGGGCAGTCGCAACGTGATCTGCCCGCCCTCCGGCGCGATCAGCGGCAGGAGCCGGCCCAGATCGGGTTGGCGGCCGCTGTCCAGGTCCTGGTCGACGCTGGTGGCCAGGCGCTGTGCCGCGCTGGCCAGGTTGCTCTCGGTCAGCGTCTCCACCATCTGCATGGCGGTGTACCCGAGCGGCACGCCCAGCGCGCACGCCGTCACCGCTACCGCGAGGAGGATGGCCAGCAGGATGCGTCGCCGCACACCAACCTCCCCACCGAGTCCGTCCCCCAGGCGGTTCCGTCAGTCAGCATTGAACCTGAAACCTACGCCGCGCACGGTCGCGATCCGGCGTTCGGCCGACCGAGGACTGCCGTCGCCGAGCTTGCGTCGCAGCCAGGACATGTGCATGTCCAGTGTCTTGCTGTTGCGCAACTCCGGGCCGTTCCACACCTCCAGCAGGATCTCTTCCCTGGTCACCACGTGACCGGCGTGCTGCATGAGCACCCGCAGCAACTCGAACTCCTTGTTGGCCAACTGGATCTCCGCGCCGTCGACGGTGACCAGGCGGGCGGACAGGTCCATCCGCACGCCGCTGGCCTCCAGTGTCTCCGGTGACCGGCGGCGCAGCAGCGCCCGGATCCGGGCCATCAACTCGGCCAGCCGGAACGGCTTCGCGACATAGTCGTAGGCGCCGGCGTCGAGCCCGACGACGAAGTCGACCTCGTCGGCCCGCGCGGTCAGCATCAGCACCGGCAGCCCGCGCCCGGCCGAGCGCAGCCGCCGGCACACCTCAAGACCGTCCATCCCGGGCAGGCCGAGATCGAGCACCAGCAGGTCCGCGTTGCCGGCGTTCGCGGCCTCCAGCGCTGACGGCCCGTCGCCCACGACCTGGACCGCGTACCCCTCCCGGTGCAGGGCCCGGGACAACGGTTCGGCGATCGCCGGATCGTCCTCGGCCAGCAGCACCACGTTCACAGTGCGCTCCTCCGTGATCGGGGCACCCACTCCGTCAGGACGCCAAGCGTATTCATGACAGCATCCACACCGTGTCACTGGACCAATCTGATATCGAACTCGCCACTCGTATCGCGGACGCGGCCGACGAGATCACCTCGGCCCGGTTCCGCGCGCACGACCTGAGAGTCGACCGGAAACCGGACCGGACCCCGGTCACCGACGCCGATCTGGCCGTCGAGGACCGGGTCCGGGAACTGCTCGCCGCCAACCGCCCGGCCGATCTGGTGGCCGGTGAGGAACGCGGCGGCGACGTCGGCGTCGGCCGCACGTGGCTGGTCGACCCGATCGACGGCACCAAGAACTTCCTGCGTGGCGTGCCCGCGTGGGCGACGCTGATCGCGCTGCTGGTGGACGGCGTCGCGGTCGTCGGCGTGGCCAGCGCACCCGCGCTGGGCCGCCGCTGGTGGGCGGCGGACGGCCACGGCACGTGGACGTCCGCGGTCGGTGTCGCCGAACCGTGGCGGGTTTCGGTGTCCGGAGTGGACGATCTTGGCGACGCCTACCTGTCCACCACGGACCTGGGTTCGTGGGTGAAACACCACTCGCGGGACGCCTACCTGCGGCTGGTCGACGCCTGCTGGGAGTCCAGGGCGTTCGGCGACTTCTGGCAGCACTGCCTGGTCGCCGAAGGCGCGCTGGACGTCGCGGCAGAGCCGATCGTGTCGCCGTGGGACGTCGCGGCCCTGCAGGTGATCGTGCGTGAGGCGGGCGGGCGGTTCAGCGATCTGCGCGGCCGGCCGACATACGACGGCGGGTCGGCGGTGTCCACCAACGGACTGTTGCACGAGGCGGTGCTGGACACACTCGGCCCGCCGGCCTGACGCTACCGCTCGGCCGGCTCCCGCTGCCCTACCGCACCCCGCACGACCTGCGCGAACACCAACCGGCCGAACAGGTAGTAGCACGCCACCTGCTCGTTGGTGAACCGGGCCCAGTCGTACCGGTTGCCCTGCTCCCGCCAGAACACCTCCCAGGACACGACGGGGTCGCCACTGTCCCCGCCGGGTTGTTCGTCGCGCAGCAGGCACCAGGTGTTATCAGCTTCCGCGCCGATGGACACGACTTCGACCGGAACGCCGACGGCGGCCAGCCACTTGATGATCGACTCAGTGTCCACGGTCGGGTCCCGTCTCGTCGGTGACGTCGGTCAGGTAGCCCAGCGCGACGAGTTCGGCGGCCGGGTAGACGGCCCGGTAGCGGACACCGCCGCCGGGCTGGCCGAACCACGCGGCCGACAGCGTCCGCCACATCGGCAGGTCCCGCGCCACCCGGTACCGGTGATAGCCGGCGTCCAGGTGGTCGGGCGGCAGCGACCGGCGGGCGAACGGCGTGCCGTCCTCGCTGAACACGCGACCCTCCGGCGTGCCGAAACGGTCGATCAGGGTGCCGGCCGGCAGGACGACCGGCTCGCCGGTGTCGCAGCCGCCCTCGGGGAACAGTTCACCGGGTGGCCAGGCGTACTCGGCGTGGTGCGTGTCGTCCGCCGGGCGGACCAGGAACCGGTGGTCCCAGTCGCGTTCATGTTGGCCGCCGAGCGGGTCGTGGCCCTCGGCGAGGGTGGCGACCTCGGGGTCGGCGGCGGCGAAACCGGGATGAGCGGGCGGCGCCGGGTCGCCCGGCTCGGTCTCGATCAGCGCGGAGTCGGGGTGGTCGTGCGGCTCGAAGCGCAGTCCGGCGGCGAAGTCGGTTTCCTCGGCCGGTGGCGGCAGTTGCCTGGCCGGCCGGTTGGCCGCCTTGGGCAGTTGGCCGATCGGGAACAGGTAGACCATGAACAGCGCCGCGGCCTCCCGGCGCGCGTCCGGGCGTGTCGACCGTCCAGTGGTCGACACGGGCAGGCCGGTCGTGTTGTTGCCCGGACCGGGCTGGGCCACGCCGGATCGTGGTGTCGGCGCCACGACGGCGGCGTTGACGGTCGGGCTGGCGGCGCCCGCTCGCGGCGGTGCGACCACCGGGGGTGGCGCTGCCACGCCGAAATCCGGGGACTGGGGCGGGGGTGCGGCCGGTGCCGGTTCGCCGAGAGCGGGGGTGGGTGCGGCGGCCATGGGGTGTTGTGGCGGTGCGACGGGGAAGTCGGGAGCGGATGCGGCCGGGGGCGGTGGGGCGACGGCCGGGGCGGCTGACTGGACGACCGTGCCCATGGGCGGGGTCGGCGCGTGGCCGGGGTCGTGACCGGCGAGAACGGATCCGATGGGTTGGGCCACGCCGCCGATCGGGCCGGTGCTGCCGGCGTCGACCGATGGCGGCCCGCTCTGTCCTGGGCCACCTGGCGCTGCGCCCGGCAGGTCTCCGTGCGGACCGTGATCGCCAAGCGGCCCGCCCGAACCCAACGGCCCGTGATCGCCCAGCGGCTCGTTGGCGCCCAGCGCGCCATGATCGCCCAGCGGACCGTCCGAACCCAACGGACCATGGTCGCCCAGCGGGCCGCTGGGGCTCAAGGCACCGTGGTCGCCAAGCGGGCCGTTGGGGCTCAAGGCACCGTGGTCGCCGAGCGGGCCGCCCGAACCCAACGGGCCGTGGTCGCCCAGCGGTCCTTGATCGCCGAGCGGGCCGTTGGGGCTCAGGGCGCCGTGGTCGCCGAGCGGGGCGGCCTGGCCGAGTGGTCCGTCGGAGCTCAGCGCTCCGTGCTCGCCTAACACGCCATGGTCGGCCAGCGGGCCGTTGTGGCTCGGCGAATTCTGGCCGGGTGCGTTGTCCAGGCGGATCGTGTTGGCCAGTGAGTGGTTGACCTGGGCCACGTCGCTGGCGGTGCTCTGCACCATCGTGTGCAGTCCGGCGAGCGCGGCCGGGTGGCCGGCGGCGGCTGCCGCGTCGGCGGCGTCGGCGTTCCTGGCCAGGTTCACCAGGTGCGCGACGATCCGCACCTTCGCGGCGCCCACCTGGTCGGCGGCGTGGTCGAGGCGGTCGGCGGCGTCGGCGCAGCCTTTCGCCGCGCTGGTCAGGTGGCCGGTGTCGGGCGCGACGAAGGTCTGCCAGTGCTGCCGGGCGGCGGTGCCGGCATCACCGGTCACCGCGGCCAGCGCCTGGCCGGCGGTGCCGTCGGCGTCCTTGGCGACCGCGGTGATCTTCGCGCTGGCCTGCCGCCACGCGGCCGCGCTGGCCCGCATCGCGGTCTCGTCCGCCTGCGGCCAGCTCACCCCGGCTTTCGCCGCCACGCCGGCCAGTTCGGCCGGCAGTTCGATGCCCATCACCGCTCCCCGTCACCCAACAGTCCGGCGCCGTACTCGTCGGCCTGCTGGTATCTCGTGGCGGTCTCGGTGAAACGCT
>DATEPR010000547.1:0-4401 GCA_035273045.1 Pseudonocardiaceae bacterium
CGGATCGGCGTGCTCAGCTCGCGCACCGTCGGCGCGTACGCCGCCTACCTGGCCGCGCTGCGCCTCGGCGTCACCGTGGTGCCGCTGAACACCGAGTCGCCCGCCGCGCGCAACGCCGGCATCATCCGGGCGGCCGGCGTCGACGTGCTCGCCCACGCGCCGTGCGACGACGCGCTGGCCGGCGAACTGGCCGCCCACGCCGGTGTGCCGCTGGTCCGGGTGGGCGACGCCGACGCGCTGGGCCACGGCAGGCTCACCGGCCTGCCGGACGACCACATCTGCGATCCCGACGACGTCGCCTACATCATCTTCACGTCCGGTTCGACCGGTGCGCCGAAGGGCGTGCCGATCCGGCACCGCCAGTTCTCCACCTGGCTGTCCTACATGGTCACGTGTTTCGACTGCCGGCCGGACATCCGGGTCGCCCAGACGTCGGACCTGGCGTGGGACGTGTCGCTGTGGAACCTGTTCGTCCCGTGGAGCTGCGGCGGCGCCGTGGTGGTGCCGGAGCGCGCCGACATGCTCGCGCCGAGCGAGTTCATCAACACCAACGGGATCACCCACTGGTTCTCCACGCCGTCGGTCGTCACGTCGGCCCGGCTGCTCGGCGACATCACGCCAGGCTGCCTGCCGACGCTGCGCTGGTGCGTGTTCGCCGGTGAGGCGCTGACCGTGGACAACGCCCTGGCCTGGTACGAGGCCATGCCCAACGGCACCCTGTGCAACACCTACGGCCCCACCGAGATCACCTGCACCTGCCTGACCTACCCGCTGCCGAGGGACACGGCCGACTGGCCGGAACCGGAACTCGGCGGCATGGTGATGGGACCGCCGTACCCCACCGTGGAGACCGCCGTCGTCCGCCCGGACGGCCGCGCCGCCGGTGACGGCGAGGACGGCGAACTGCTCATCCGCGGCCCGCAGCGGCTGGACGGCTACCTCGACCCGGTGCACAACGTCGGCCGGTTCGCGTCGTGGGACGGCGAGACGCTGGTGCCCTACGACGGGACCGGGCCGCTGACCCCGGAGCACTGGTACCGGCCCGGTGACGGCGTGCGGGTGCGGCCGGAGGGCTACTACTTCGTCGGCCGGCTCGACGACCAGGTGAAGGTGCGCGGCGTGCGGGTCGAACCCGGTGAGGTTGAGGCCGTCATGCACCGGCACCCGCATGTGGACAGTGCCGTCGTGGTGCCCTACACGGGTGAGGACGGCAGCACCGAGCTCGCCGGCTTCCACACCGGCCGGCCCGGTGTCGAGGCCGACCTGACCGCGTTCCTGGCCGAGCGCCTGCCCGAGTACATGGTGCCCAGGCTGCTGCTGTGGACCAACGGCTTTCCCTTGACGACGAACGGAAAAGTGGACCGGCGGGCGCTGGTGGCGCGGGCCCGTGCCGTCGCGGAGGGTCATGCGGCGTAGTTCAACCGAAGGGGAGTGACGATGGGTTCGTCGTGGGAGGTCCGGCGCGTCGACGCACTGTCGGCGGAACTGCTGGACGCGATCTTCGATGGCGAGATCGCCGGCGTGCGGATACCCGGTTTCGTCGGCCCGGAAGCGTGCTCGGCCGCGTCGGCGGCGGTGCAGGCCAACGGTTTCGACTACTACGAGACCGTCGACCCGCCACTGGGCCGGATCGGCATCGCCCAGTACGACCACCGCACCGACAAGCCGACCTACTTCCGGCTCGCGGCGGCGGCGCACGAGACGCGGCAGCGGATCTTCGCGGCCGCGGGGGACCCGGTGGCGCTGGTGATCGACGCGCTCGGCGCGGCCTGGCCGGACAAGGTCGGCCTGGCCACCGAGGACGCCTACGGCGCCTACTTCGCCGGCATCGTGCGCGTCACCATCGGCGGCATCCGCACGCACTGCGACTGGGGGCCGCAGGACGCGCCCGGCTGGCTGATCGACTCGGTCACCGGGCAGTTGGCGTGGAACATCTTCTACGACCTGTCGTCGTCCGGCGGCCAGACCACGGTGTACGACCGGCCGTGGGTGCCGGAACTGGAGGACCACGCCGACCCGGCCGCGTTCGGCTTCTACCAGCCCACCGCCGTCGAGGGCAGGGCGCGCTCCGAGATCAGCCCGGGACGCGGCGAACTGGTCGTGTTCAGCTCCCGCAACCTGCACTCCGTCGCGCCGGCGACCGGCACCGGCACCCGGCTGTCCGCCAGTTCGTTCGTCGGCCGGCTGCCCGGCGGCGAACTGGCGCTGTGGTCCTGACGGGCACGCCGGCATGGTGGGAGATGCGGCCCACCACGCAGGAACACCACGATGAGGTGCGCAGTCACCGTCGTTCCCACCGTGATCGAAGGAAGTCCCATGGACATCGAACACCGGATCCGGAAGATCTTGAACACCGATCTGTTCGTCGAGACGCCGGCGGACGAGATCGGGCTCGACGACAGCCTGCGATCCGTGCACGGCCTGGACTCGCTCGGCTTCGTCGAGCTCCGGGTGCAGTGTGAGGACCTGTTCGACATCCACATCGACGACGACGAGTTCACCCCGGAGAACTTCCAGAGCGTGCACACCGTCGCCGAGCTGGTGCGGCGGCTACAGGGGGCGAACGCGTGACCAGCCGGGTGGCAACGGAGACGCTGGACCTGCTCCGCCTGGGCAGGGACATCCACGCCGACCAGTACCGGTCCAACCGGCTGCCGTTCGGCGTGACCGAGGCGCACGGCGTCCGCAAGCGACTGGTCGAACTGGACGGTCCGCACGCCGGCCGGTCGTTCGAGGCGATCGACGCCACCGGCGGCTACGGCAGCGCCTGCCTGGGCGCCGGCCATCCGGTCGTGCGGGACAGCCTGGTGCGCGGCATCACCGAGGCCGGCTACGCCACCGACGAGGTCGGCTCACTGGAGCGGTCCCGGCTGCTGGCCGAGCTGTTCGGGCCGGACGGGCTGTGGACGGATCACTTCCCGGCCGGCGAGTACCACGTCAGCGGGCGCAGCTCCGGTTCCGAGGGCATGGAGCTGGCGCTGCGGCTGGTGCTGGAGTCCAGAGTGGACCAACGTACGCTGCGGCCGGCGCGGGACAAGGAGATGCGCGACCTGATCGTCGCGTTCGAGGGCGCGTGGCACGGCTGGACCAGCGGCCTGGTGCCGCTGCTCAACCGGCGCCACTACCGGGCCGGCCTGCCCGAACCGGCCGCCGACGGGCCGGCCGGGATCAGCGTCCGGCACCTGCCGTTCGGCGACACCGGCGTGATCGAGGACTTCTTCACCGAGTTCGGCCACCGGGTGCTGGCGGTGTTCGTCGAGCCGATCCAGGGTGACGCCGGCGTGCTCATCTCCGAACCCGGTTTCCTGCGGTCCCTCGCCGACCTGGCCAGGGGCTCCGGCGCGCTGCTGGTGGCCGACGAGGTACTGACGTTCGCCAAGACCGGCGCGTTCCTGGCGATGGCCGACGAGTACGGCCCGATCCCCACCGACATCACGGTGATCGGCAAGAACGTCGGCATGGGCGCGATCCCGCTGTCCATGGTGATCGCGCGGCGGTCGCTGAGCGTGCGGGCCTCCGGCGGTGTGGCCACGTCCGACCTGCGGCCGCTGGCCTGCGCCGTGGTGCGCGACTGCCTGCGCCACATCCGCGACGCCGGCCTGCTGGAACGCACCAGGACGGCGGGGGAGCGGATCGGTGAGCTGGTGCGCACCGAACTGGTGGCGCGCTACCCGGACATCTACCGCGAGGAGCGGGGCATCGGGTTCATGCGTGGTGTCGAGCTCACCGAGCAGGCCGCCGCCGCGAGCGGGCAGCTGCGCGAGCACGTGGTCCGGGCGGGCGCCTACGTCGAGTTCATGGCTGGCGCCGGCAAGCGGTCCCGCGGCCTGCGGTACGTGTTCCCCACGCTGCGGATCACGCCGCCGCTGGTGTCCACCGACGCCGACCTCGCCGAACTGATCGACCGGATCGCCTCGGGGTCGGAGGCGTTCGCCAACCGGCTGGTGGCCCGTGCTGCGTGACGTGTGCCGGACCGTCGAACACGTCGACACCGACGCGTCCGGTGTCCTGCACTTCACCCGCTACGCCTCACTGCTGGAGTCCGCGGTCCTGGAGAACCTGGAGTCGCTCGGCGTCGGCGTGACCCGGCTGGCCGAGCAGGGCATGGACCTCGCGGTCGCCGAACTGCGGATGAAGTACGTGGCACCGGCCAGGTTCGCCGACCAGGTGCGGGTCACCACCCGGGTGGAGCGGGTCGGCGGCGCGTCCTGCCAGATCACCGGCGACCTGCACCGGGTGGCCCCGGAAACCCTGCTGGCCAGCGGGACCCTCGTGCTGTGCGTGGTGGACACCGCGGCCGGCACGGCGAGCCCGCTGCCCGCCGAGCTGCGGCGGGCACTGCGTGAACGGAGTGCGTCTGATGACTGAGCTGGCCACCGAAGCCCTGCCGGCGCAACGGAA
>DATEPR010000548.1:0-2080 GCA_035273045.1 Pseudonocardiaceae bacterium
GCACCACTACGAGATCGAGGCGGCAGCGGGCGAGGTGACGGTGTTCGCCCGGATCGGCCCGCTGCGCACGGTGGTGGCCAACCGGTGGATGCCCGAGGGACCCGTGGTCGTCGGCGTCGAGACCGTCCCACGGTCGCGGCAGGCCGCGCGCACCACCGGGCCGGACACCGTCTCCCTCGGCGTCGGCGCGCCGGACGGCACGTTCACCGCGCTCGCCACGCTCGACGGCCGCTACCTGTCCACCGAGGTGGCCGGCGGATTCACCGGCAGGGTCATCGGCATGTACGCCGCGGCCGGCACCGTCCACTTCGACTGGTTCGACTACTCCCCCACCGGCGGAGCGTGACCGTGCCCCTCCAGCCCTGGTTCACCGAGGCGAAACTCGGCATCTTCGTCCACTACGGCATCTACGCCGTCGACGGCGTGGCCGAGTCCTGGTCATTCTACAATGGACAGGTTTCCTACGAGCGGTACATGCGCCAACTCGACGGCTTCACCGCCGCCCGCTACGATCCCCGGGCCTGGGCCGCGCTGTTCGCCCGTGCCGGCGCCCGCTACGCCGTGCTGACCGCCCGCCACCACGACGGCGTCGCCCTGTGGGACACCGCGCACGGCGACCTGAACGTCGTCCGGCACACGCCGGCCGGACGTGACCTGATCGGCCCCTACACCGACGCGCTGCGCGAGCGGGGGCTGAAGGTCGGCCTGTACTACTCGCATTCCGACTGGAGCCACCGCGACTACGTCGACGTGGACGACGCCGTTGCCTGGCAACGTTATCTCGCCTACCGGGACGGCCAGGTCGGTGAACTGGTCACCCGCTACCGACCCGACCTGCTGTGGTTCGACGGCCAGTGGGAACGCACCGAGGCCCAGTGGGGCATCGACGCGCTCGCCGACCAGATCCTCGCCGGCAATCCGGACACCGTGCTCAACGCCCGGATGCTGTCCCGCGGCGACTACGCCACCCCCGAGCAGGGCCTGCCCGTCACGCCTCCGGACGGTCCGTGGGAGCTCTGCCTGACGATCAACGACTCCTGGGGTTTCCAACACCGGGACGGCAACCACAAGTCCGTCGCCCAGTTGGTGTGGTACTTCACCCAGACCATCGGCATGGGCGGCAACCTGCTGCTCGACGTCGGCCCGCGCGAGGACGGCACGATCACCGCCGAGCAGGCCGACCGGCTGGACGGACTCGGCGCCTGGATCTCCCGGCACCACGATGCCGTGTACGGGACCGTCGCGGGTCCCCCACCCGGCCACCACGACGGTCCCGCAACGCTGTCCGCCGACCGCCGGACCCTCTACCTGGTCTGCTTCGCCACCCCACGCGAAGCCGTCCCGCTGCGCGGCATTCGCAACTCCGTCCGCCGGGTCACCGTCCTGGGCACCGGGCAGGAACTCGCCCACCAGGTCACCGGCGGCTTCGGCGACGTGCCCGGGGTGCGGTGGATCGCGGCCCCGCCGCCGTCGGCCGTCGACCCGACCGCCACCGTCCTCGCCGTCGAACTGGACGGCGAACTCGACCTCCACCGCACGCCGGGAAGGACGCCATGAACCCGATCCGCGTCGACGGGCGCGCCGTCGAGATCACCGTGCGGCACGAGGTGCTGCGCATCGAGCCGTGGGGCGCGGACAGCCTGCGGGTGCGGGCCGGGCAGCACCGCATCCTGGACGACGTGCCCGGGGCACTGCTGCCGCCGAAGCCGACCGACGCGGACGTCGTGGTGACCGGCGAGACGGCCCGGATCGGCAACGGTGCGGTCACCGGGATCGTGACGATCCAGCAGGCCGACACCGGACCGGCCGCACTGGTGCGGTTCGTGCGCACCGACACCGGCGCCGAACTGGTGGCCGAGCAGCGGTCGCACTTCTGGTGGCCGGGCGCCCGGCTGTGGATGCCGCAGGGCAACGGATACGCGCGGCTGGAGCAGCGGTTCGCCGCGTACGACGGGGAACGGCTGTTCGGTCTCGGGCAGCACACCCACGGCCGGCTGGACCAGAAGGGCCTGGTGCTGGACCTGGTGCAGCGCAATGCCGAGGTGTCGGTGCCGTTCCTGCTGTCCAGTCGCGGCTACGG
>DATEPR010000549.1:0-3322 GCA_035273045.1 Pseudonocardiaceae bacterium
GACGACCACCGACCCGGTGGCCACGGTCCCGGCCGGGCCGGTCACCTCGAACCGGAACGTCAGCGACGTCCGGCCCACCGCCGCCACCCACAGCCGCACCGACGCCGGGTCGCCGAACCACAGCCGGGCGTGGTAGTCCACGTCGTAGTGCACCCTGGGCGTGCGGCCGAACAGCCAGTCGATGCCCAGCCGGCGCAGCAGTTCCGCCTCCGCGTCCTCGGCCCAGCGGAGGATCACGGCGTGGTGGTGATGCCCCGCGGCGTCGGTGTCGTGCCATTCGAGCCGGCGTTCCACCGTCACCCCGGGACCGTCCATGTGCGCGATTCTAGACGATCGTCAAGAAGGCGCGATACTAGGCCTGGCAGAGGCAGAACGGGTGGCCGGCCGGGTCGGCGAACACCCGGAAGGTCTCGGCCTGGTCGTCCAGCTTGGTCGCGCCCAGCTCCAGCGCCCTGGCCTCACCGGCGTCCATGTCGTCGACCAGGATGTCCAGGTGGGCCTGCTGCGGGTGGTCCGGGTCCGGCCACCGCGGCGGCTGGTAGTCGTTGATCTGCTGGAACATCACGTTCTTGCCGCCACCGGAGATCAGCGCGCCCTCCGGCCCGTCGTAGGTGACCTCCATGCCCATCAGGTCGCCGTAGAAACGGGCCAGCGACGAGGCCGCCGGCGCGTCCAGCGTGGCCGCGAACAGCTCCATCGCCGGACCCACGCCGTCCTTGTGGCACAGGTCGAACGGGTGACCGGCCGGGTCGGCGAGGGTGATCCAGTTGTCGCCGTCGGCCAGGCGCGTCGCGCCGAGTTCGACGGCCCGTTCGGCGGCGGCCTTGATGTCGTCGACGTACAGGTCGAGGTGCAGCTGCTGCGGGTGTTCCTGGCCCGGCCACTCCGGCGGCACGTGGTCCGGGGCCAACTGGAACGCGATCTCCTGGCCGTCCGGGGCGCGCACGGCGATCCAGTCCGTGTCCTTGCGGATGATCGCCCAGCCGGTGAGCTGGGTGTAGAAGTCGGCGAGTCGGTCGATGTCCGCCGCGTCGATGGCGACGAGTTCGAGGCGTCCGGTCACAGTCATGCGGCCATCCTGCACCGGACCCCCGACAGTCACCGGATGGTCAACCGACCGGGGCGGCGGCGGTCTCGGTGAGTGTCCGGGCGGGCACCGTGGGCAGCGCCAGCACGGTGAGCGCGATCAGGTCGGTGAGTGCCATGCCGCGTTCCACCGCGCCCAGCGGGATCAGTCGCCACCAGTGCTGGTCGGTGGCGGCCGCGACGACGACGGCGACGACGATGGCGCCGAACCAGGCCAGCGACAGCACGGCGAACAGGCGGGCCGTGAACCGCCGGCCCGGCGAGTCGGGGAACACGGTCCGGGCGGCGGCGAGCACCGCGAACGGCAGGCAGCCGAAGCCGATCAGGCTGGCCGCCCGGTGCACGGTCCCGCCCAGGTTGAAGCCGGTCACCACGGCCCAGTTGGCCTTGGGAACGGCGATCACCACCAGCAGGCTGACCGTCCACAGTGTACCGAGCACGAGCGCGGCGGTGGGCAGCCTGCCCTGCCACCGCAGCAGGCCGATGACCAGCGCGGAACCGGTGGCCACCAGGAGCACGGCGAGGTTGAACAGCCACTTGCCGTCGGTGAGGCCGTACTGGCTGATCGTCTGGCGGGTCACGCTGATCTCGTCGGTGGGCGGGATCAGCGCCAGCAGCACGATCAGCGCGGCACCCGCGGCCAGCCCGGCGATCCCGGCGAACGCGACACCCGGCCTGGCCGGCGACGTGGTGGCTGCCATGTTCGCAGGATAACGTCGTGGTCACGCCCGAGTGAGTGCCTGGGCCAGAAATGCGCTCGTGGCCGCGAAACAGCGCTGGTCGGCCACGGGATCGTAGGCGACGCCGGGCACCGCGCCCGGCGCCGCGTGCCGGTGCGTGAAGCCGTGCCTGGCGCCGCCGTAGGCGACGAGCTGCCAGTCCGCGCCGGCGTGGTTCATCTCGTCGGCGAAGGCGACGACGTCGGTCATGGGCACGTGCGGGTCCGCGGCGCCGTGGCAGACCAGCACCTTCGCCGTGACGGCACCCGGCTCGGCCGGCCTGCTGGTGGCGAGGCTGCCGTGAATGCTCACCGCGCCGGCGATCTCGGCGCCGGAACGGGCCAACGCCAACGCCGCCATGCCGCCGAAGCAGAATCCCACGGCCGCGGTGTCACCGCTGACTTCCGGGCAGCCGGACAGCGCGGCCAGTCCCGCACGACCCCGGCGGACCAGTGCCACGGGGTCGTCGCGAAAGGCGGTGACGCACGTCATGACCCGTTCGCGGTCACCGGTCACGCCGGCGCCGTACATGTCGCAGGCGAGGACGTGGTAACCGAGTTCCGCGTAGCGGCGTGCCTGGTCGCGGGCGTGCTCGTCGAGGCCGGCGCCGCCGTGAATCAACAGGATTCCCGGCCGCGAATCGGTCGTGTGCCAGTGGAACTCGCCGGTCAGTGTGGTGTCGCGATCGCGATATGAAAGGGAGCGGATCGACATGGCCGAAACGCTAACAGAATTGCCTGTCAGCATATCACGGCGACATATTTTTGGAAAGTATAAATGAGTAACGATCAGGCGTTCTCGGCGACGCATGTGTTGCGCAGCACGCCGACGCCCTCGACCTCGGTGACCACGGTCTGGCCGGGCCGCAGCCACGGGGCCGGGTCGCGGCCGGCGGCCACGCCGCCCGGCGTGCCGGTGGCGATCACGTCGCCGGGTTCTAGGGTGACGATCCGGCTGACGTAGGACACGATGTCGGCCGGCGAGAACAGCAGGTCGTCGGTGTTGCTCTCCTGCATCACCTCACCGTCGACCGTGCACCGCACGGTAAGGCCCCTGCCCTCCGGGCTGATCTCGTCGCGGGTCACCAGGGTCGGCCCGACCGGGGTCGTCGACTCGAACGTCTTGCCGGCCAGGAACTGCGTGGTGCGGTTCTGCCAGTCGCGGACGCTGACGTCGTTGAACACGGTCCACCCGGCGATGCCGGCCAGCGCGTCCTCCGGGGACACGTGCCGGGTCGGCGCCCCGATCACCACGCCCAACTCGACCTCCCAGTCCACCTTCCCGGACACGGCGGGCACGACGATCGGGTCGTACGGCCCGATCAGCGAGAGGGCGTACTTGGCGAACAGCGTCGGGTAGTCCGGGCGGCCCCGGCCCATCTCCGCGATGTGCTTGGCGTAGTTCAGCCCGATGCAGATGATCTTGGCGGGGCGGGGCACGACGGGCGCCAGCCGCACCGAGTCCAGCGGCCGCGCCGGCCCGTCCTGCGCCGCCTCCTGCCGCCAGTCCGGCCGGGC
>DATEPR010000550.1:0-4141 GCA_035273045.1 Pseudonocardiaceae bacterium
GCCTGGTAGGCCTGCGGGCTGGTGCCCAACTGGTCACCGGCGGCGGGCAGGCCCTGCGCGGTCGGCGTCGAGGACGGCTTCGCCGACGGGCTGGCCGAACCGGTGGTCGGCGTCGCCGAACCGGTCGGGGTGGGCGGCGTCGACGTGGCCGGCGGCGTCGTGGTGCCGGCGGCGACCTGCTGGACGACCGGGCGGAACACCAGGTGCGCGGTCTGGCCGAGGCTCTTGGCCTCCTGGCCCTGGTCGCCGGGCACGGTGATCACGATGTTCACGCCGTTGCGGACCACCTGGGCGCCCTCGACGCCCAGGCCGTTGACGCGGGTCACGATGTCCTGCTGCGCCTCGTCCAACTGCTGCTGGGTGGGCGGCTGGCCGTTGAGGGTGCGGGCGGTCAGGGTGACCGTGGTGCCGCCCTTCAGGTCGATGCCCAGCTTCGGGGTCGGCCTGTGGTCACCGGTCAGGAAGACCAGGGCGTAGAGGAGGACCACGATGACGGCGAACACCCAGAGATAGCGGGCGGGGCGGATCTGCCCTGCGGGTGGTGGCACGGTGTTCCGTCTCCTCGAAGTCAGGCGCCCGCCCGTGCGGCGCTCAGTGTTGTGGCCACGTCATAGCGCCCCACCCGCTGTCGTCCGGGTGGGGCGCAAGGCGGAGCCTACCCCGCGTCCCGTGAGACACGTGTCACGCGCCACCGGTCCGTGACCTCGGGACCGGTGACGAATCGTCGTGCGCGTGAGCCCGGGCTCAGCGGGACTTCTTGCTGGTCTCCTCAAGCGGCGCCGCGAGCTGCGCACCGGACTCGGTCGGCCTGGCGTCCTCGACGTGCCCGTTTCCGCTGGCAGCGGCACCGTTCGAGCTCTCGTCGGCCGTGTACGTTTCGTCGTCCGAGTCGTCGAGGTCGTCGTGGCTGTCGACCTCGGGCTGGCCGACCGCCGAGTCGGCCACCTTCTCCCGGACGGCGGCCCGCAGCCAACTGGTCACCACACCCGGCGCGATCTCCAGGTCGATGCTGTCGTCCGACGTGGCGACGACGGTGCCGAACAGGCCCGAGGTGGTCATGACGCGGTCACCGTAGGTGAGCGAGTTCTGTAGGTCCTGCTGCTGCGCCGCCGCTCGCTTCTGCTTGCGGGTGCCCAGGAACAACGGCACAGCGAACAGCACGATGATCAGCGGTAGCAAAAGGGACGAAACGTTCATCATTCTCCGATCGGTGTGACGCCGGTCATCCGCCTGTACTCCAGTATGCGGTCACAGCGTCATACCGAGTGTGCCAGGTGCCAGAGACGTTTCGTCGAGCCTACTCGATCACCAGTGGTAACGAGGGCTCACCCACCGCGTTCTGCGGTGGCGGGAGACCCAGATGTGCCCAGGCGGACGCGGTGGCGATTCGGCCGCGCGGGGTGCGGGCGAGCATGCCGGCACGCACCAGATACGGCTCGCAGACCTCCTCGACGGTCGTCGTCTCCTCGCCCACCGCGACCGCGAGCGTCCCCACCCCGACCGGTCCGCCGCCGAACGAGCGGACCAGCGCGGACAGCACGGCCCGGTCCAACCGGTCCAGGCCCAGCTCGTCCACGTCGTAGACCTCCAGCGCGGCCCTGGCGACGGCCCGGTCGACCGCGCCGTCCGCGCGCACCTCGGCGAAGTCGCGGACCCGGCGCAGCAGCCGGTTCGCGATCCGCGGCGTGCCACGGGACCGGCGGGCGATCTCGGCGGCGCCGTCCCGGCGCAGGTCGATGCCCAGGATCGTGGCGGACCGGCGGAGCACCAGTTCCAGTTCGGTCGGGCTGTAGAACTCCATGTGCGCGGTGAACCCGAACCGGTCGCGCAACGGGCCGGTCAGCGAGCCGGACCGGGTGGTGGCGCCGACCAGGGTGAACGGCGCGATCTCCAGCGGAATGCTGGTCGCGCCCGGCCCCTTGCCGACCACGACGTCCACCCGGAAGTCCTCCATCGCCAGGTACAGCATCTCCTCGGCGGGCCGCGCGATGCGGTGGATCTCGTCGATGAACAGGACGTCACCCTCGACCAGGTTGGACAGCATCGCCGCCAGGTCTCCCGCCCGCTCCAGCGCCGGACCGGACGTGACCCGCACCGCACTGCCCAGTTCGGCGCCGATGATCATGGCGAGACTGGTCTTGCCCAGCCCCGGCGGCCCGGACAGCAACACGTGATCCGGCGGCCGGCCGCGCCGCTTCGCGCCCTCCAGCACCAGGGACAGCTGCTCACGCACCCTGGCCTGCCCGACGAACTCGGACAGGTCGTGCGGCCGCAGCGTCTGCTCGACGTCGCCGTCGGACGGGCGGGCCACCGGGGACAGCGGCTCTTCGTCATCCATCAGCGACCCCTCAGCGCGAGCGGCCCAGCGTGGTCAGGGCTTTCCGGAGCACACCGGCAGTATCCGACACGCCGTTCTCCGCCAGGACGGCGTCCACCGTCTGCTCGGCCTGCCGGACCGGGAAACCAAGTCCCAGCAACGCCTCCACCACCGACGACCGCACATCACCGGGCACCGTGTCGGCCTGGTGGGCGGCGCCGGGCAACATGCCCACCTTGTCGCGGAGTTCGATCACCAGCCGCTCGGCGCCCTTGCGGCCGATGCCCGGAACCTGGGTGAGCGCGGTGATGTTGCCGTCGGCCAGGGCGGCGCGCAGGGCGTCCGGTTCCAGCACGGCGAGCGTGGCCAGGGCCAGCCGCGGCCCGATGCCGGACACGGTGAGCAGCAGACCGAACAGGTGG
Source organism: Pseudonocardiaceae bacterium (assembly GCA_035273045.1). Taxonomy (GTDB): domain Bacteria; phylum Actinomycetota; class Actinomycetes; order Mycobacteriales; family Pseudonocardiaceae; genus DATEPR01. Next base: position 2,740 of record DATEPR010000550.1, read on the forward strand.
CGCGCCTGCTGGTCGGCGAAGCCGAACAAGGTCAACGAGTCTTCGCGCACCACCAGGGCGGTGGCCAGTCTCGCCTCGTCGCCGCGGCGCAGGGTGGCCAGGGTGCCCGGCGTGGTGCGGATTTCGAGGCCCACTCCCCCGACCTCGACAACGGCATGATCCAGCCCGATCTCGGTCACCGTGCCCCGCACCGACGCGATCACCGGCCGCCCCCTTCCGGTCGGCGTCCGGACTCGGCCCATGCCTTGAGCGACTGACCGGGCATCGGTGCGGTCATCGCCTGGCTTGTCGGTCGACCTCCCGGCTCGGCCCATGCCTTGAGCGACCGACCAGGCATCGCGGCGGTCATCGCCTGGCCCCTTCCGCTTGCCGGGCCGCTTGCGCGAGTCGCGCCTTGTGGTGCCTGGCCAGTTCCTTGGCCCGTGCCTCGGCTTCGGCCAGCCGGCCGCGCATCGGCGCCCGCCACAGGTGGCAGATCGCCAGCGCGAGCGCGTCGGCGGCGTCGGCCGGGCTGGGTCGTTCGGCCAGGTGCAGCAGTCGGGTGACCATCGTGGTGACCTGGATCTTGTCCGCCCTGCCGGAGCCGGTGACGGCGGCCTTCACCTCACTGGGCGTGTGGAACATCACGGGCAGGTCCCGCCGGGCGGCGGCCAGCGCCACCACGCCGCCGGCCTGCGCGGTGCCCATCGCGGTGCGCACGTTGTACTGGCTGAACACCCGCTCCACCGCCACCACGTCCGGCGAGTACCGGCCCAGCCAACGCTCCACCTCGTCGGCGAGTACGAGCAGTCGCTGGGCCAGCTCCATCTCCACCGGCGTGCGGACAACGCCGACGTCGACGCAGTGCACCGTCCGGCCGGTGCCGCCGTCCACGACACCGAGACCGCAGCGGGTCAGCCCAGGGTCGACGCCCAGCACCCGCACTCAGCTCTCCTTCCGCGAACACCCGTTCGAAACCCTAGGGGTTCGGGGCACCGGTCACCGGCAACGACACGGATCAACCAGCCAGGTCACCCGTGTCGTCCCGTCAACGGACAACACGCCAGGGCCAAGGCGAGGTCCAACCACGCATCCACCACACCACCAGCCGCGCGTGTCGACCATCCAGCGAACGACATACGCCACCACCAGTCGGAAGACAGCCGGCCAGGCGCCTCCGCCGCCGCGCATGTCGACCACTCGACAAACGACACGCCACCGCCACTTGCCGGAGACAGCCGGCATGTCATCGCCACCACGCATGTCGACCACCGAACGGACGACTCGCACGACCAGCCGGCTGCCCTCACCCCGCGCGTGTCGACCGCCCAGCGGACGACACACGCCGCCACCCGACGAAGACAACCGACCCGCCGCCAACCACCGCCACACATGCCGACCACCCAACGGACGACTCGCATGG
>DATEPR010000551.1:0-5897 GCA_035273045.1 Pseudonocardiaceae bacterium
CTGCGCATGGCGCGGGCCTTGGTCCGGTCGTCGGCCTGGCCGAGCAGCACCAGCCGCGCGGCCAGTTCCGGACCGGCCAGCCGGCGCAGCTCGTCCGGCTCGCCCCGGCCCACCACCAGCAGCGTCACGTCGGGGAAGTCGGGCAGCAGCCGGCGCAGCGCGGCCAGCAGCACCGGCATTCCCTTGCGTGGCTCGGTGAACCGGCCGACGAACCCGACCGTGCCGCCGGGCCTCGGGTAGCCGGGCAGCGGCTGGGCGCCCGCGGAGTAGCCGACGTCGACGCCGTTGGGGATCTCCACGGCGTCACCGCCCAGGTGCTGCACCTGGACCCGCCTGGCCAGCGCGGACACCGCGATCCGGGCGGTGATCTTCTCCAGGAACGGTTGCAGGAACGGCTGGAACGCGACCAGCGCGCGGGACCGCTGGGTGGACGTGTGGAACGTGGCCACGATCGGGCCGTCCGCCTCCATCAGCGCCAGCATCGACAGGCTGGGCGCGGTCGGCTCGTGCAGGTGCAGCACGTCGAAGTCGTGCTCCCGGATCCAGCGCCTCGCCCTGGCGTACGAGCGGGGGCCGAAGGACAGCCGGGCCACCGAACCGTTGTACGGGATGCCCACCGCGCGGCCGGCGGGAGTCACGAAGTCCGGCACGTTCGCGTCCTCGTCGGCCGGTGCCAGCACGTCCACCTCGTGGCCCAGCCGGCGCAGCGCCCGCGCCAGGTCGACGACATGGGACTGCACCCCGCCCGGCACTTCGAGCGAGTACGGGCAGACGATGCCGATCCTCACGCCGCCTGCCCGGTGGGCAGCGGCCGGTCCAGATCGGCCAGCCACAGCTTCTGCATCATGTGCCAGTCGGCCGGCGCGGACGCGATGTCGCCGGCGAACACGTCGGCCATCGCCTGGGTGGCGGCGCCGATGCCGGCCCGGCCGGCCACCTTGATCGGCGGGTGGATGCGGAACGTCCAGCCGCCGTGGTCGGTGAACCAACTGCCCACCGGCAGCAGCGCGGCGCCGGTGCGCGCGGCCAGCATCGCCGGTCCGGCCGGCATCCTGGCCTCCTCGCCGAAGAACGTCACCGGCAGCCCGGACGCGGTCAGGTCGCGGTCGCTGATGAGGCAGATCACCTTGTTGGCCCGCAACCGCTGGGACAGCACCACGAACGGGTGCCGCTCGCCGCCGGTCAGCGGGAGGATCTCGAAGCCGAGCGATTCGCGGTAGGCGACGAACCGCCGGTACAGCGACTCCGGCCGCAGCCGCTCGGCGACCGTGGTGAACCCGCCCTCGCGCTGCACCAGCCAGGCGCCGGCGATGTCGAAGTTCGCGGTGTGCGGCAGGGCCAGGATCGCGCCGTTGCCCTCGGCGAACGCGGCGTCCAGGTACTCCTGGCCGGCCACCTCCGGGTCCACCTGCCGGTACAGGGCGGGCAGGTCCATCGACGGCAGCCGGAACGCCTCGCACCAGTAGCGGGCGTAGGAGCGGACGCCCTCGCGGACCAGTTCGTCCAGTTCGTCGTCCCCGGCCCTGGGCACCACCCTGGCCAGGTTCCGGCGTAACTGGAGCACACCTGGCCCGGGCCGGCGGGACGAGAAGTCGGCGCCGGCCCGGAACAGGCTCGCGGCCAGCCCGGCCGGCAGCAGCCGCACCAGTCCCCACCCGGCGCCGAACCCCAGGTCCACCAACCGGTTCGTGAAGTCACTCACCACGCCCACCTTCCGGCCGTGCGTCGTCGTCCCGTGCCGACCGCTGGACCGACAGCAGCCGCTGCACCACGGTGATCACCGCGAGCACGGCGAGCAGCAGCAGCGCGGCCCGCGCCGCGTACGGCACGCCGAGGCCCTGCAGGCCGGTGCCGACCAGCGCGATGATGAACCGCTCCGCCCGCTCCACCAGGCCGCCCTCACCGCTCAGCCCGGCCGCCTCGGCACGCGCCTTCACGTACGAGATCACCTGCGCGGCGACCAGGCTGACCAGCGCCGCCGCCCCGGTGATCCGGTCACCGGCGACCACCAGCGCCCACCACGCCATGGCGCCGAACAGCACGCCGTCGGCGATCCGGTCGCAACTGGCGTCCAGCACGGTGCCGAACCGGGTGACCTGGCCGGACGTGCGCGCCATCGACCCGTCCAGCAGGTCGAACAGCACGAACAGGGTGACCAGGGCGCTGCCGGTGAACAAGAGGTTGAGCGGGAAGAACACCAGTGCGCACACCACGGTGCCCGCGGTGCCGATCACGGTCATGGCGTTCGGCGACAGACCGGCCCGAACCAGCCACGCGCCGACCGGATCGGTCACGCGGGAGACGGAGGCACGGGCGAGGATGTTGAGCATGACGGTGTGGCTGCACCTGGTCGGTTCGGCGTGGGCGGCTGGCCTGCGCAGCGTATCGACCCTGGTCGCCCGGACGGACGACGACACGGGTCAGCACGCCCGGCGTACGGCGTGACTACAGCCGGCTACACCCCGAGTGCCGGACCGTACGGGTCGGGACCGGCCTTGCGGACGGTGGCGCAGATCTCGCCGAGTTGTTCGATCTGGTCGGCGGACAGCACGTCGAACAGCAGCGACCGGACCTGTTCCACGTGGCCGGGCGCGGCGTCGGCGAGCGCGGCGAAACCCTCCTCGGTGAGCACGGCGAACGCGCCCCGCTTGTCCGACGGGCATTCGGTGCGGCGGACCCAGCCCTCCTGTTCCATCCGCGCCACTGCGTGCGACAGGCGGCTGCGGGAGAATCGGCTGCGGTCGGCGAGTTCGCTCATCCGCAGGGTGCGGTCGGGCGCCTCGGACAGTGAGACCATGATCTCGTAGTAGGTCGTGGGCATGCCGGAGTCGCGTTGGAGTTGCCGTTCCAGGCAGCTCTCGACCATGCGGGTGGCCGCCATGTAGTTGCGCCACACGCACTGCTCCTCGGGGGAGAGCCACCGAACATCGCCCATGGCAGCCAGTGTACCGTGCTGGTTGAGCTCTCAACCATAACTCGCTAGACTAGTGATTGAAGGTTCAATCATATTCGAGGAGGAATGTTCGTGAGCACCCCAGCTGTCGCCATTCCCGGCTACGTAGCGGGCACATGGGACATCGACCCGGTCCACTCGGACGTGTCGATCGTGGCGAGGCACTTCGTGGTCAGCAAGGTCCGTGGCCACTTCAAGGAGTTCTCCGGCACCATCACGACCGGCGAGGACCCGCTGAAGTCCTCGGTGTCGGCGACCATCGTCGCGTCGTCCATCGACACCAACAACGACCAGCGCGACGGCCACATCCGCAGCGCCGACTTCCTCGACGTGGAGAAGTTCCCGGAGATCACCTTCACCTCGACACAGCTGCGCCAGGCCGGCGACGACTACGAACTCGACGGCGACCTGACCCTGCACGGCGTCACCCGCAACGTCACCCTGGCGCTGGAGCTGTCCGGCATCGGCCCGGACCCCATGGGCGGCACCCGCGTCGGCCTGAGCGCCACCGGTTCGGTGCTGCGCAGCGACTTCGGCATGACGTTCAACCCGGTCATGGAGACCGGCGGCGCCGTGGTCAGCGACAAGCTCGAAATCCGCATCGAGATCGAGGCCGCGCTCCGGCAGCCGCAGCAGTAACGCCCAGCCGCTGACGGCCGCCGGTGACCCTCAGCCGGCGGCCCAGGCGGCGGCCAGCAACTCCCGTGTCTCGCCGAGCAGTTCCGGCAGCACCTTGGTGTGGCCGATGACCGGCATGAAATTGGCGTCCCCGCCCCAGCGGGGCACCACGTGCTGGTGCAGGTGCTGCGCGATGCCGGCACCCGCCACCGGGCCCTGGTTCATGCCGATGTTGAAACCGTGCGGCCCGGACACCCGCCGGATCACCGTCATCGCCCGCTGGGTGAACTCGGCCAGTTCCACCGTCTCGTCCGCGGTCAGGTCGGTGTAGTCGGCCACGTGCCGGAACGGCACCGTCAGCAGGTGGCCGGCGTTGTACGGGTACAGGTTCAGCACCGCGTACACCAGCGTGCCGCGCGCCACGACCAACGCCTCCGCGTCCGGCAACTCCACCAGCCGGCAGAACGGGCAGCCGGACGGCTCCGGGCCGGCCGGCTTGTCCTGGCCCCGGATGTAGGCCATCCGGTGCGGTGTCCACAACCGCTGCAGGGCGTCCGGAATCCCCACTCCGTCCTGCGCGCCGATCTCGGGCAGGTCCATACCGGTCAGCCGGACACCGGCCGGCAGTTCTCGGCGGTCGGCGAACCGTTCTCCCGTCGCCGGATCCACGCCAGGATGGTCGCCACCGCGTCGGCCACCGGCACACCGTTGACCTGGCTGCCGTCCCGGAACCGGAACGACACCGCGCCGGCCGCCACGTCGCTGCCGCCGGCCAGCAGCAGGAACGGCACCTTCTGCGTGGTGTGGTTGCGGATCTTCTTCTGCATCCGGTCGTCGCTGGAGTCCACCTCGACCCGCACGCCCTCGGCGCGCAGCGCGGCCGCCACCTCACGCAGGTGCGGGACGTGCTCGTCGGCGATCGGGATGCCCACCACCTGCACCGGCGCCAGCCACGCCGGGAACGCGCCCGCGTAGTGCTCGGTGAGGATGCCGAAGAACCGCTCGATCGACCCGAACAGGGCACGGTGGATCATCACCGGCTGCTGGCGGGAACCGTCCGGCGCCGTGTACTCCAGGGCGAACCGCTTGGGCTGGTTGAAGTCCAACTGGATCGTGGACATCTGCCACGTGCGGCCGATCGCGTCCCGCGCCTGCACCGAGATCTTCGGACCGTAGAACGCGGCACCGCCCGGATCGGGCACCAGCTCCAGGCCGGAGGACTCGGCCGCCTGGTACTCCAGGCCGAACCGGGCCGGCTGGTTGAAGTCGTACTGGATGGTGGACATCTGCCAGGTGCGGCCGATCGCGTCCCGCGCCTGCACCGAGATCTTCGGGCCGTAGAACGCCGCGCCGCCGGGGTCGGGAACGAAATGCAACCCAGAAGCCTCGGCGACCTCCCGCAGGACCTCGGTGGCCTCGTCCCACATCTCGTCGGAGCCCGAGTACTTCTCCGGGTCTTTGGTAGACAGCTCCAGGTAGAAGTCGTTGAGCCCGTAGTCGGCCAGCAGATCGAGCACGAAGCGCAGCAGTGAGGTCAGCTCGTCGCGCATCTGCTCTCGCGTGCAGAAGATGTGGGCGTCGTCCTGGGTGAAGCCGCGGGCGCGGGTGAGGCCCTGCACCACGCCGGACTTCTCGTAGCGGTACACGCTGCCGAACTCGAAGAGCCGCAACGGCAGCTCGCGATAAGAGCGGCCGCGTGACCGATAGATCAGGTGGTGCATCGGGCAGTTCATCGGCTTGAGGTAGTAGTCCTGTCCCGGTTTGCGCACCGTCCCGTCCGCGTTGAACTCCGCGTCGAGGTGCATCGGCGGGTACATGCCGTCGGCGTACCACTCGAGGTGGCCCGACGTGATGTAGAGCTGCTCCTTGGTGATGTGCGGGGTGTTGACGAACTCGTACCCGGCCTCGATGTGCTTGAGCCGCGAGTACTCCTCCAGCTCGCGACGGATGATGCCGCCCTTGGGGTGGAAAACTGCTAGGCCCGAGCCGATTTCGTCAGGGAAGCTGAACAGGTCCAGCTCGCTGCCCAGCTTGCGATGGTCGCGGCGCTGCGCCTCCTCGATCAGCTCGAGATAGGCATCCAGCGCCTCCTGTGACTCCCAGGCGGTGCCGTAGATGCGTTGCAGGCTGGCGTTGCTCTGGTCGCCGCGCCAGTAAGCGGCCGAGCTACGGGTGAGCTTGAACGCCGGGATGTGCTTGGTAGTCGGGATGTGCGGTCCCCGGCACAGGTCGCCCCAAACCCGTTCTCGGGTGCGAGGATTGAGGTTGTCGTAGGCCGTGAGTTCGTCGCCGCCGACCTCCATGACGTCGGGATCCCCGGATTTGT
>DATEPR010000552.1:0-2973 GCA_035273045.1 Pseudonocardiaceae bacterium
AGCACGCCGTCGCCGAGCACCTGGGTTTCGAGCACGTGCTGACCAGTGTCGGCCAGGTCTACCCGCGGTCGCTGGACTTCGACGTGGTGTCGTGCCTGGTGCAGCTCGCGGCGGCGCCGTCGAGCCTGGCGACCACGCTCCGCCTGATGGCCGGGCACGAGCTGGCCACCGAGGGTTTCCTGCCCGGCCAGGTGGGCTCGTCGGCCATGCCGCACAAGATGAACACCCGCTCCAGCGAGCGGATCAACGGCTTCGCGGTGGTGCTGCGCGGTTACGCGTCGATGGTCGGCGAGCTGGCCGGCGCGCAGTGGAACGAGGGCGACGTGTCGTGTTCGGTGGTGCGCCGCGTCGCGCTGCCGGACGCGTTCTTCGCGCTGGACGGCCTGGCCGAGACGTTCCTCACGGTGCTGGACGGGTTCGGCGCCTACCCGGCGGTGATCGCCCGCGAGCTGGAGCGCTACCTGCCGTTCCTGGCCACCACGAAGGTGCTGATGGCGGCGGTGCGCGCGGGGGTCGGCCGGGAGACCGCGCACGAGGTGATCAAGGAGCACGCGGTGGCCGTCGGCCTGGCGATGCGCGAGGAGGGCGCGGGCCGCAACGACCTGATCGACCGGCTGGCCGCGGATCCCCGGCTGCCACTGGACAAGGCGGCGCTGACCGCGCTGATCGAGGACCGCGTGTCGTTCACCGGGATGGCCGGCGCGCAGGTGGCCGAGGTGGTGGAGAAGGTCGCCAAGGTGGTGGACCGGTTCGCCGGCGCGGCGGACTATGCGCCGGAGCCGATCCTGTAGGCCGTTATGGTCGTGGAATGGCACGTCCCACGGTGTCCGAGTTGGTGTACTACCCGGTGAAGGGCTGCGCGGGCACGTCCGTGTCCGCGGCCCGGCTGGTCGCCACCGGCATCGTGCACGACAGGTCGTTCATGCTGGTCGACGACGACGGCACGTTCCGCAGCCAGCGCACCACGCCCGCGATGGCGGTGATCCGGCCGGCGGTGTCCGCGGACGGAGCCCGGCTCACCGTGCGGGCACCGGGCACCGACCCGGCCGAGATCGACGTGGTCGCCGACGGGCGGCGGCTGGCCGTGAGCCTGTTCGGCAAGTGGTTCGGTACCGGGATCGACCAGGGTGACCTGGCCGCCAAGTGGTTCTCGGCGGTGCTGGACCAGCCGTGCCGGCTGGTGCGGGTGCCGCCGGAGCACGACAGGACCGGCTGGGGCGAGCACCCCGGCAAGGTCGGCTTCGGTGACGCGCACGCCGTGCTGCTCACCGCGGAGTCCTCTTTGGACGAGCTGAACCGGCGGATCGCCGCACACGGCGCCACGCCCGTGCCGATGAACCGTTTCCGGCCCAACATCGTGGTGTCCGGCTGGCCGGAGCCGCACACCGAGGACCGGTTCCGGCTGCTGTCCGCCGGCGGTGTCGAACTGGGTTACTCGACGCGGGCGATCCGGTGTGCCGTGCCGACCGTGGCCCAGGAGACCGGCGTCAAGTCAGGCCCGGAGCCGACCCGCACGCTGGCCGGCTACCGCAGGGAGCCGGAGTTCGGCGGCGGCGTCAGCTTCGGCGTCAAGGCTGCCGTGCTGCGGGAGGGCGAGATCGCCGTCGGCGACCCGGTGCTGGTCCGCGAGTGGGTCAGCGGCTGAGCGTCACGTCGCCCGTGCGGCCGCCCAGCGCCTCGGCCGCCGAGCCGCCGTTGACCGCCAGGGACAGCTGACCCGCCGAGTCGACCAGCACCAGCAGGCTGCCCGGCGGCACGTCCGCGAACGTGTCGCCGACCGTGCCGTCCACAGTGGACCTGTTGTGCCGCACCCTGACCTGGTCGCCACGGCGCAGCCCGAACGCGGCCAGCTCGTGCGCGCCCGCGGCCAGTTGCAGGTTGCCGAAGCGGTCGACACCGATGATGTCGCTGGTCAGCCTGCCGTCCGCGACAAGGGTGCGCGGCTCGGGCAGGCGCACCAGATCGGCGACGGACGGCCCGAACTCGGCGGGCGGCACGCCACGGGCCAGGTGCGCCGACGCGGGGGCGAACACGTCCCGGCCGTGGAACGTGGTGGACACCTCGGGCAGCCAGAACCTCGGCTCGGTCAGCTCGTAGGCGGCGCGCACCCCGCCCAGCGCCTCGGCGGCGGGCAGCAGCAGCCCGTTGTCCGGCCCGACCAGCAGGCTGTGCCCGGCGACCAGCACGACACCCCGCCGGTCGGTGCCCACGCCGGGGTCGACCACCGCGAGGTGCACGGCGGGCGGCAGGTAGGCCACGGTCTGGGCGAGCACGGTAGCGCCGCGCCGGACGTCCTGCGGGGCGACGTCGTGCGTCACGTCCAGCACCCTGGCCGCCGGCGCGATCCCGGCGATCACGCCCTTGCAGGCCGCCACGAACCCGTCCGACGTGCCGTAGTCGGTGGTGAAGCTCACCCAGTCGTAGTGCACCGGGCCATTGTCCGTTACCCCGCCGTAAGCTCGTTGCCCGTGCCGACTCTCGCCGACTATCCGCTGGTCGCCACCGGCAAGGTGCGCAGCCTGTACACCGTGGACGACGACCATCTGCTGTTCGTGGCGTCCGACCGCATCTCCGCGTTCGACCACGTGCTGGCGACCGAGATCCCGGACAAGGGCCGGGTGCTCACCGCGATGAGCGTGTTCTGGTTCGACCTGCTCGCCGACGTGGTGCCCAACCACCTGGTGGCGTGGGACGACGCGCGCATCCCGGCCGAGGTGCGCGGCCGCGCGCTGCTGGTCCGGCGGCTGGACATGGTGCCGGTGGAGTGCGTCGCGCGCGGCTACCTGGCCGGTTCCGGCATCGCCGACTATCGGAACACCGGCGGGATCTGCGGCGTGCCGCTGCCCGCCGGGCTGACCGAGTCGGCCCGGTTTCCGGAACCGATCTTCACGCCCACCACCAAGGCCGAGGTCGGCCGGCACGACGAAGCCATGACGTTCGAGGCGGTCGTCGCCAGCGTGGGGGCGGACCTGG
>DATEPR010000553.1:0-5731 GCA_035273045.1 Pseudonocardiaceae bacterium
GCAGGTCCGCCAGCGCCTGCCGGGCCGCGTCCACCCGGCGGGCCGGCACCACGACGTGCGCGCCCGCGCCGGCCAGGGTGCGGGTGGTCTCCAGGCCGAGGCCGGAGTAGCCGCCGGTCACGACAGCGAGCCGGCCGGACAGGTCGATGCCGGCGATCACGTCGTCGGCCGTGCTGGTGGCGCCGAAACCGGAACCGATCTTGTGCTGTGTCTGTGTCTGTGTCTGTGCTGTCACGTCATCGACGCTAGGTCCTGGAGCGCGCTCCAGCGCAAGTCAGGCGGGCCACCTGGCGATCATGCCGGGGCCGGCGGACCATGGCGGTGTGCGAAGGCCGAATCCGGCACAGTGGCTGTGGTACGCATGGGGTGGCCGGCTGCCCCAGCGGTACCGGGAGTGGGTGCTGCACGACGTGACGGCGCGCACCTGGCTGCTGCGGCACATGGCCCGCACCATCGTGCTGACGCTGACCGTGGTCGCCGTGGTGTTCGTCCCGCTGGTGCTGCTGGTGCACGTCGTGTTCTGGCTGGCCATCGCCGCCGTCGTGCTGGGTGCGCTGGTGAGCGTGTACTACTCGATGTCCTACGCCTGGGAGAGTGGTGACGCCCGTCTCACCAAGTACGGCTATCCGGCCGGCTACGGCAGCCAGGTGCGGCGGAAGATGGCCGAGGAACGGCACCGCGAGACGCAGGAGAGATACGACGCGACCTGGCGGCACGGCTGACTCGTCAGTCCACTGAGGACGCTTGGTGGGTGCGCCGCGGTCGGCTACGTTGCTACCGATGACTGAGACGAGCGCACGCCGCCGGGTGCTGGTCACCGGCGGGTCACGGGGCATCGGCGCCGCGGTCTGCCGGCGGTTCGCCGCCCGCGGTGACCGGCTGGCGATCCACTGCCGGGCCGACAAGGCGGCGGCCGAGCGGCTGCGGGACGAACTGCCGAACAGCGACGACCACGTCATCCTGGTGGCCGACCTCGCCGACCAGAACGCGATCGAGCCACTGGTCGACATCGTCGTCGGGGACATCGGCGGCATCGACGTCTTCGTGCACAGCGCGGGCGTCTTCTTCGACCAGCCCGTCGCCACCACCACGTTCGACGAGTGGATGGCGTCCTGGCGGCAGGTGCTGGAGGTCAACCTGCTGTCCGCCGCCGGGCTGGCGCACCGGGTGGTCGGCCACCTGCTGCACCGGCCGGAAGGGCCGGCCGGCGGGCGGATCGTGCTGATCGGCTCGCGCGGCGCCTACCGGGGTGAACCGGACGCGCCCGCCTACGGCGCCAGCAAGGCCGGCCTGCACTCGCTCGCCCAGTCGCTGGCCGTGGCGGTGGCACCGCACGGGATCGGCGTCGCCGCCGTCGCGCCCGGCTTCATCCGCACCGACATGAGCTCGGCCTGGCTGGCCGGACCCGCCGGGGAGGCCATCCGCGCGCAGAGCCCGTTCGGCCGGGTCGGCGAGCCGGACGAGGTGGCCGCCGCGGTCGAGTGGCTGGCCTCACCGGACTCGACCTGGGCCACCGGCACCGTCATCGACGTCAACGGCGCCTCCTACCTGCGATAGCGGACACGCATGACCGAACCGGACATCGACACCGTGCGGGCCCTGATCGCCCGGCACAGCAACTGGGGCCGCTGGGGCCCGGACGACGAGCGCGGCACGCTCAACCACGTGACGCCGGAGGCGATCGCGCACGCGGCGACCCTGGTCCGGCGCGGCCGGCCGTTCTCGCTGGCGCTGCCGTTCGACGAGCACGGGCCGCAGACCGGCCGGACCAGGCGGTACAACCCGATCCACCTGATGACCCGGGACGGCGCCGACGTCGTCGCCGGCACCGCCGTCCGGGACTTCTACGGCGGCCGGGACCGGTACTTCCGCGGCACCGACGACCTGGTGATCCTCTCGTTGCAGTGCGGCACCCAGTGGGACTCGCTGGCGCACGTGGTGTTCGACGACAAGATCTACAACGGCTACTCGGCCGACCAGGTGTCCAGCAGGGGCGCGCTGCGCAACGGCGTGACCAACGCGGCGGGCGGCATGGTCGGCCGCGGTGTGCTGCTGGACCTGCCGCGGACGTTCGGCGTGCCGTGGCTGGAGCCGGGCACGGCGATCGGCGCCGACGACCTGGACCGCGCCGCGCGGCACGCCGGCGTGACGGTCGGCCGGGGCGATTTCGTGCTGGTGCGGACGGGCGCGATGGCGCAGGTGCGCGCCCGGGGCGAGTGGGCCGACTACGCCGGCGGTGCCGCGCCCGGCCTGGGACTGGCCAGTGTCGACTGGATCGCCGACCACGAGATCGCCGCCGTCGCCACCGACACGTGGGGCATGGAGGTTCTGCCCAACGAGACGCCGGACGTGGGAATGCCGCTGCACATCGTGCTGATCGTGCACCTGGGCCTGTGGGTCGGGGAGATCTGGGACCTGGAGGCCCTGGCCGAGGACTGCGCCGGGGACGGCAGGTACGAGTTCCTGTTCTGCGGCCCGCCGCTGCCGTTCACCAACGCGGTCGGCTCACCACTCAACCCGATGGCGATCAAGTGACACCCGGCCCGCTGATCCGCACCCCACCCTCGCCGACCCGGAGCCGGTAGACCGCCGGCATCGGCATCGCCCGCACGAACGGCCAGTCCACTGTGGTCAGTTCGAGGCCGACCAACGCCCTGCCGACCACGACGGTGCCGTTCGGCGAGGGCGGCCGTCGCCCGCGCGGTGAGCCTGGTGTGGCGGACCACGATGAGTTCAGTCGGCACCGACGACTGGTCGCCAGTGGCGGACCGACGCGACCGTGACGCCTGGTGTCGTGTAGTACGGGTCCGCCGCCATGATGGTGTCCAGTTGGGCCTGGTCCGCCCGGAACACCAGCAGTGCGCCGGTGTCGTCGTCCCACGGGCCGGCCATCACCAGCCGGCCCTGGGCGTGCAACGCGGCCAGCTTCTCCCGGTGCGCCGGCCGCTCGGCCAGCCGGCGAGGATCGTCGCCGAACGCCAACTCCACCACGATCATGCCGGCCAGCTTAGGCCGTACGGCAAATCCACTTGTCGCGCCAACACCCGGCCCTCGGCGGTTTCCGGCGGTCGCAACACCGTCAGAGCAGTCGGATCCAGGCCCGTGCGGACGTTTCCTTGGCCGTGACGTTGGTCGGGCGGTACGACGGTGCGTCGCTGCGTTCGCTGTGCCGGATGACCTCGTCGTAGAACCAGTCCGAACTGATGACGGCCAGGGTGGCTGTCGACTCCGCCAGCTTCGTCCTGAGCGCGTCGGCGTCGATGAGCCGGAACGTGTGCGTGATCGACGACGCCGTCACGCCGTGTTCGTCGTACGTGATTTCGCCAGCGTGCAACGCCAGGCGCAGGCGCATCCGTTCCTCGGCGGGATGTGCCGCGTTGTGCTCGGCCAGCGCGCGGGCCAAGGCGCCCGGCAGGTAGTTGCCGAACAGCACCTTGGGGATGGTCGCCGGCGCCAGTACGAGGACCCCGTCACCTCGGTCTTCGCTACGGCAGGACGTCCATGGGATGCCGGCGGCGTTGAACGCGAGCCGCATCGACCGGTACAGGCCGTGCCGGACCCGAACCTGGTTCAGGTTGGTTCGGCTGCGGCAGCCGAAGCCCTCGACGTCCACGGCGACGATCGTGCAGTGCACCGTGGTCAGCATGATCCTCTCCGAACCGGCCGCCGAGGGGGTCTCGATCTCGATCGAAGCGCCGTTGACCAACGGCCCCAGCGTCCAGGCGGGCCCGACCCGCTGCGAACTCTGTGTCATGGTCCCTCCTCAGTGAGGCACGCACCACTGACGGTACGGTCGGATAATGCGTAACCGCTAGCACCTACCGGAGAACGTTTGGTTACCGTAACCAAATATGGCAACCTGCCATGTCACCAAGACAGACACCATGTGGTATACCTGTCGGCGGCTGTGATCCACCCGGTCGAACAGAAGGGGGATTCGGTGGATTCATCGAGGTCACCCGTTGTCGCCGGGTGGGAACTGGCCCTGCGACTTCGGCGGCGACGCGAGGAACTGGGCCTGGACGTCAAGGCCATCACCGACGAGCTGGGGTTCAGCCGCAACTACTGGTCAGCGGTTGAGAACGAACGCAAGCTCCTCTCCGAGGAGAACCTCAACAAGGTCATCGACCTGTTCCAGTTCGACCGGAAGCACGGGCAGGAACTGCTCGACCTCCGTGCGGCCGCCCGCGAACACAGCTGGCCGATGGACTACGCCGGCCTGTTCGACGATCGGCTCCAGCGCCTCTTCGGAGTCGAGGACGGCGCGGACAGTGTCCGGATCTACGAGAGCCTCATCATGCCGGGCTTACTCCAAACGCCGGAGTACGCCCGCGCGATCATCACACCGGCCGTTGTCCTGCCTCGGGTCGAGGTCGAGCAGCGGGTCAAGGTGCGGCAACGGCGCCAGCAGCGCCTGACCGGCGAACGGCCGTTGCGGCTGACCGCCGTGATCAGTGAGGCGGTGCTCCGGCAACAGATCGGCGGACCCACAGTACTGCGCCAGCAGTTGGAGCACCTAGTCGACATAACGGAGGCACATCCGGACACCATCGACATCCGCGTCATTCCGTTCACTGCCAGGTCGTGTGGGCTGTTCGGGTCGGCCACCGTCTACATCTTTGATTTCGAGAACCCGTTACTGCCCACGATCGCATGGCAGGAAACCGTCACGACGTGGGGATTCATCGAGGACCAGGCCCAGATCAGGGATCTCGTCGCGACGTTCAACGCGGCGCTCACGAGCACGTTGAGTACATCGGAATCGGTGGCTATGATCCGCCGACACATTCGGGAGTTGGCTTGACCGGCAAGGCTTTCCCATATTCGAATCCGAACGGGTGGATCAAGAGCAGCCACTCAAACGCGTCCGGGGGTTGTGTCGAAGTAAAATTCGATGGCGGACTAATGCTGATCCGGGACAGCAAGGACCGCCGGACAGGACAACCGACCCTCTCGGTAGGCACGGCCGAATGGAGCTCGCTGCTGGCATTCGTCACCCGGCGGGAGAGCGACT
Organism: Pseudonocardiaceae bacterium; assembly: GCA_035273045.1. Taxonomy (GTDB): domain Bacteria; phylum Actinomycetota; class Actinomycetes; order Mycobacteriales; family Pseudonocardiaceae; genus DATEPR01. Next base: position 5,015 of record DATEPR010000553.1, read on the forward strand.
GAAGCCCTTGGCGCGCCTCCCCCGCCCGGACGTCAGCTGTCGAAGCCGACGCCGAAGCGGTCGAGGGTGCGTAGCCACAGGTTGCGGCGGCCGCCGTCGCGGTCGGCCGCGGCCAGGGACGCCCTGGTGAGCTGCACTCCCAGGTAGCGCAACGGTTCCGGCGGGAACGGCACCGGGCGGCGGCGCACCATTGCCAACTCCGTCAACGCCGTCGCCGACCCGCCCAACAGGTCCAACATCACCTGGGCACCGAACCGGGAAGCGCCGACGCCCAACCCGGTGTAGCCGGCCACGTAGGCGACCCGGCCACGGTGAGCCGTGCCGAAGAACGGGCAGAATCGGGTGCAGGTGTCGATGGCGCCGCCCCACCTGTGGGTGAAGCGCACGCCTTCCAGTTGCGGGAACGTGGCGAAGAAGTGCGACGCCAGCTTGGTGAACGTGGCCGGGCGCTGGTCGAGGCGGGCGCCCACGCGGTTGCCGTAGTGGTAGACGGCGTCGTAGCCGCCCCACAGGATCCGGTCGTCCGCGGTGAGCCGGTAGTAGTGGAACTGGTTGCCCGAATCGCCGATCCCCTGCCGGTTGTGCCAGCCGACCGAGGCCAGCCGGGCACCGGACAACGGTTCGGTGACCAGCACGTAGTCGTACACCGGCACCACGTACGGGCGCGCCCGCCGCACCAGCGCCGGAAACACGTTGGTGGCCAACGCGACCCGTTCC
>DATEPR010000554.1:0-4678 GCA_035273045.1 Pseudonocardiaceae bacterium
TGGACCTGTCGCCCACCGCGCTGACCGGGCTGCTCGGCCCGCGCCGGCCACGCGGCCGGTGGGTGCGGCCGGCGCCGGGCGTGCTGCGGGTGGAGCAGTTGCTGCCGCGGTCGTCGGTGGTGGCACGGCTGGCCAGCCAACTGGAGATCCCGCAGGCACCGGAGCTGGACCGGCTGTCCGTTGTGGACCAACTGTGGGTCGGGCCGGACCGGACGGTGCGGCGGATGCGGGTGCTCCAGGTGCTGCGGGCCACCGCCGACCGCGTGAGCCGGTGTTTCCTCATCCACTACGGCGAGCACTCGGTGCGTGCGCCGGCCGTGGTGGCGACCCGGCACTGCCGGGTGGGCCGGGTGCGCACCGACGAGGACAGCCAGTTCCTGGGCGCCGAGCTGATCCTGGACCGGGTGCTCGCGGCCGGCGACACCACGATCCTGGAGTACGAACTGGACCCGGCCGGCTGCGTCGACGCGCATTTCGAGCGCAGCTTCCGCTCCGGCGGGCACCAGCACATCATCCAGGTCCACTTCGACCCGGAGGCGGTGCCGACCCGCTGCGTGTCCTACCGGCGGGCCGGCCCGGACTCACCCGACGACGAGTCGCACGACGCGTGGATCAACCACGAGCACACCGCGCACGTGGCCCGGATCGACCTGGACCCGGGCCTGTACGGCATGCGCTGGGAATGGGACTGACGCCCGGCAGACATAGGATGTTTCCCGTGGAACCAACGGTTGGATTGTCCTACCGACCTGCCGCGTAGCCCTGCATCGCCCTCGGGTTCGCGCCGGCCTTGAGGAAGCCGGTCTCGCCGTCCCGCTCGACCGCGGACAGCCGGCCCAGCGTCCACGGCCCCGCGTCCACCAGGGCGTGGCCGCGGTCGCGCAGCTCGGCCAGGTTGGCCTCGCCCAGCCGCGACTCGACGACCACCTCGCCGGGCTGCCACCAGCGCGGGTAGAACGAGCTCGGGAACGCCGACGTGTGCCAGGCCGGGGCGTCGATCGCGGCCTGGATGTTCAGCCCGGCGACCACGTGCGCCAGCCAGAAGCACACCTGCCACTGGTCCTGCTGGTCGCCGCCGGGGGTGCCGAAGGCCAGCCGCGACCCGTCCTCGCGCACCGCCATCGACGGCGACAGCGTGGTCCTCGGCCGCTTGCCCGGCGCCAGCGAGTTGGGCAGGCCCTCCTCCAGCCAGAACATCTGCGCCCGGCTGCCCAGGCAGAAGCCCAGCTCCGGGATGGTCGGCGAGGACTGCAACCAGCCGCCGGACGGCGTCGCGGACACCATGTTGCCGTCCGCGTCGATCACGTCCACGTGCACGGTGTCGCCCTGGGTGCGGCCGCCCGAGTCCACAGTGGGCTCGCCCACCGCGCCGGAGTCGTCGGTGACGCCGACCCCGGCGCCCTTGAGCACGAACTCCGGCAGCCGCGGCTCGCGGCCACCGGGCGAACCCGGCCGCAGCTCCCAGGATGCCTTGTCCCCCACCAGTTTCGCCCGTTCGGCCACATAGTCGGCGGACAGCAGGTCGGCCAGCGGCACACCGGGCACGTCACCGAGCCAGGCTTCCCGGTCGGCGAACGCCAGCTTCGCGCACTCGACCGCGAGATGCACCGTCCGGGCCGTCGGCACACCGTCCACATAGGCCAGTTCATCGGCGAAGTTGGCCAGCAGCAACGCCTCCTGCGCCAGCGTCGGCCCCTGGCACCAGTGGCCGCACTTGGCCAGCGTCCACCCGCCGGCGTCCACTGTGACCGCGTCCTCATAGGACGCCTGCCAGCCGGCCATGTCCGCGCCGGACAGCACGCCGGCGTGATCGCGGCCGGAGTCGTCGCGGAAGGCGTTGCGGCAGAAGGCATCCACGGCGTCGGCGACGAAACCCTGGGACCAGGCGCGGCGGGCGGCGTCGATCTGCGCCTCCCGGTTCCCGCCGGCCGACTCGGCCTCGGCGAGCAGCCGCTCCCACGTGCCGGCCAGCACCGGGTTGCTGTGCCGCACCTTCGGCGGCTGGCCGCCGGGCAGCCACAGCGCGGCCGACGTCGGCCAGTGGTCGCGGAACAGGTCGGCGACCGCGCCGACCGTCATGCCGATCCGGTCCACCACCGGGTAACCGTGCCTGGCGTAGCCGATCGCGTAGCCGAGCACCTCGCGCAGCGACTTGGTGCCGTGGTCGCGCAGCAGGGTCAGCCAGGCGTCCCACGACCCGGGCACGGTCGCGGCCAGCAGGCCGGAGCCGGGAACGAGTTCCAGCCCTTCGGACCGGTAGTGCTCGATGGTCGCACCGGCCGGCGCGACGCCCTGCCCGCAGAGCACCCTCGGCCGCGTGTCGGCCGCCGTGGCGAACAGGATCGGCACCTCACCGCCGGGGCCGTTCAGGTGCGGTTCCACGACCTGGAGTACGAAACCCGTCGCGACCGCCGCGTCGAAGGCGTTCCCTCCGGACTCCAACACCGCCATGCCGGCCGCGGACGCGAGCCAGTGGGTGGAGGTGACCATGCCGAATGTTCCGGTCAGTTCCGGGCGAGTGGTGAACACGGGTCAAACCTACCTTCGCTCGGCAGAGCGACGACAGTGTTGCGGTGCGTGACGAATTAACACCCGGAACACGGCCGTACCGGTTGACGGTAACGTCCAGATCGGCATTGGCGATGGAGCAACGACAGGCCTGGCGGGCCGATCACCGCCGGTCAGCGGGGGTTCGGCGGACGAGAGGCAGGTGCCGATGCGGGGACCGTGGCGTCGCTGGCAGGTCCGCAAGGCGCTGCACGCCGCCGGCATGCTGGACGAGATCGTGGACAGCCAACTGCCGCTGCTCGCCGGACTGCCCGAGGCCAGCCGGCGGCGCTCCGCCGGATACCTGGCCGAACTGGTCATGCTCGCCCAGCACTACCGCCACTACGCGCACGGCTGGATCGACCGCGGCGAACTGGAGCGGCGCAGCCGGCGCACCGTGCGGCGGCTGGACGGGCTCCGGCACCGGCACCCGTCCACCGCACAGTTCACCGAACTGGACTGACTCCCTAGGAGACGGTCACCACGGGCGCCCGGATCAGCACCGCCGCCAGCCCGAAGGCCAACGCCAGCACCCCGACCTCCATGGTCGTCCAGGTGAGCACCGCGGTGGGCTTCCGGTCCACGATCTGGGGCAGCAGCCGGAATCTGGTGTAGCCGCCGAGCAGGCCGGCCAGCGCGACGCAGATCATCTTGCCGATCAGGATCCAGCCGTAGCCGGTGGTGAACAGCGCCGAGTACCAGTGGACGCCCGGCGTGCTGTACAGCTCGTACCAGCCGTTGAACAGGCCCGTGAACCCGGTCAGGAACACGCACACCGTCGCCAGCCGGGAGAACCGGGGCAGCGCGTCACCCAGCAGTTGCCGGTCCAGCACCAGCAGCATGATCACCGCGAGCAGCCCGCCGGTCCACGCCACGGCGGCGACCACGTGCAACTCGATGGAGATCAACCCGAGGTCACGCAGGCTCGCCGCGCCGAACGCGGCGTGGCCGGTGATGGACAGCGGCAGCAGCGTGAACACCGCGACCGTGATCCGCAGTTCGGCCGGCACCTCCTCGCCGTTGCGCACGGCGAGGAGGCCGATCACCAGGTAGATCAGCGCGCAGCAGGCGACCACGATCAGCGCCTGGCCCTCGCCGATCTGCTTGATGTAGTCGCCGAGCGACGACATCGTGAACGGCAGTCCGGCGTTGGTGTCCAGGTCCTCCAGCACCAGCGAGGCCAGCGCGGCCACCAGCCACACCGCGGAGCCGACCACGGCGATCAGCCGCGCGGACGCCAGCGCCGAGGACAGCCGCTTCGGCCGGTCGGACACGGCGAGCTTGGGCAGCAGGCTCATGCCCACCGTGACCACGGCCGCCAGGTCGACCAGCGTCCGGGACAGCGGCAGTCCCAGCGCCACCGCCGTACTCGGCGCCACGATGCCGGGCACGGCCGCCGTGCCGGCGAGCACGAACGCGACCAGCACGCCGGCGACCGCGCCACCGGCCAGCACCACCAGCAGCGGGTAGCGCGGGCGCGGGTCCGCGGTGACCACGGCCGGTCCGGCGGCGACTGCCGGGCCGGTCACTGCCGGCTCTCCTCGGTCCGCCTAGTCGACCGCAGCGCGAAGAACAGCACGCCGCCCAGGACGACGACGGCCACCACGATCCAGAGCCAGACCGGGACGCCGGCGTTGGACACCGCGGACGCCGACGACACCGGCTGCCCGTTGCCGGCCTTCGTCAGGGTGAACGTGATGTCACCGGTGACCGGGTGCCCGTCGGCGGAGATGACGTGGTAGCTGGCCGTGTAGGTCCCGGCCGGGCCGAGTGGCGCGACCTGCGTCCACATCGAGTCGCCCAGCACGGTGGCGTGCGGGGTGCGCTCCCAGTGCGTGCCGTTGGGGCCGAGCACGACGATCGTGTCGTCCCCGCGCTGCACGGGTGAGTTGAAGGTGAACTTGACCTGGCTGGGACCGGTGCTCAGGGACGCACCTCTGCTGGGTGTGGTGCCGACGAGCACGTTGTGCGCCGATGCCGGCGTCGCCAGCGCGGCAACCGCCACCCCGGCGAGCAGCGCGCCGACGATGATGCGTCTCATACCGTTGCCTCCTGCTGTGTCTGCTGGCCGGTGGAGGCGCCACCGCGCCGACCGCGGACGAACGCCCCCAGGCCGAAGCCGAGCGCCAGG
>DATEPR010000555.1:0-3259 GCA_035273045.1 Pseudonocardiaceae bacterium
CGGTGACGCGCGTGCCGTCCAGGGCGGTGACCCGGGTGCCGTCGAGCGCGGTGACGCGCGTGCCGGCCTTCGCGGTGACTCGGGTGCCGGCCTTGGCGGTGACACGGGTACCGTCCAGTGCCGTAACCCTGGTGCCGAGGCGCGTAACCCTCGTGCCAGCTTGAGCGGTCACGCGGGTGCCCATACGGAGAGTATCGGTCACATCGGCCGTGAGGGTGACGAAAGGCACTCGGGTGGCGGCAGTCATCGTGTGCATAGCGTTCGCTCCTTGGGTTCGGTACCCGACAAGTATGGTGAGCCTCGACTTCGCAAGGGCCGGACAGGTGAAATCTACGAGCAACGGTGCTCGCAAACAAGCCGCCAAACCGGCCGCGTGTTGCGCCCAACCGGGTCGGGGTCGTTCGGACCAATCTCTGCTCTCCCCGAGTGATGTTCGGTATGCACTGGTCAGGAGCCGGATACGGGTGCGTCACGGCGAGGTATAGTTGACGACCGTTCGCATTTGGTCTGTCACCTGCCGCCATCGGCGCAGTTGACCGGCCCGGGGGCGGTCGGCGAGCAGATGGGGGAATCGGATGTCGATGGCCGGTTCACCGGCTCAGCCGGGACCAGCCACCTCGCGGGTCGCGTCGTCCGGACGTGCCGACGCCCCGTTCCGGCTGCTCATCATGGCGGCCTTCGCCTCGCTCACCGGCGACGGCATCCGGATGGCCGCGCTGCCCCTGTTCACCGCCCTGTCCACGCGCAGCCCGATCGCCGTGTCCGCCGTCGCCACCGCGGAGGTCCTGCCGTGGCTGCTGGTCGCGCTGCCGGCCGGTGCGCTGGTCGACCGGTGGTCGCCGCGCCGGGTCGTGTTCGCCGCGCACTGCCTGCGCTCGGTGGTCGCCGGCGGCCTGGCCGCCACCGTGTTCACCGGCCACGCCCAGCTGCCGGTGCTGATCGGCGCCGCGTTCCTGCTCACCTGCGGCGAGACCTTCGCCGACCCGGCCTTCCAGCTGCTGCTGGTCGAACTGTCCGGCCGGGAACGGCTGGACCGGGCGAACAGCTGGTACGTCATGGCGGAGACGCTCGGGCTCGACCTCGGCGGCCCGCTGCTGGCCGCCGGGCTGTTCGTGTGGCAACCCGGTGCGTGCTTCGCGGTCAACGCCGGCACGTTCCTGGTCTCCGCCACCTGCGTCGGCTTCCTGCCCGACGTGCGGGTGGCCGGCGTGCCCGACCCACGGCAGGCGCCGCGGCCGATGCGTGTCCAGCTCGTCGAGGGCGGGCGCTTCCTGTTGCGGCACAAGGGACTCCGTGTGCTGGTACTGGCCGTGGTGTCCGCCGCCCTCGCGGTCAGCGCGGCCAACGCCATGGTTTCGCTGTACGCCGTCCAGACCCTCGCCGTGCGTGCCGCGCTGGTGCCCACGCTGTGGGTGGCGCAGGCGCTGGGCACGCTGTTCGCGGCCTGGCTGGTGCCCCGCCTGGCTCCCCGATTCGGCGAGGGCCGCGTCATGGTGGGTGCGCTGACGTTGCTCGGTGTGGCGTTCGTCGCTGTCGGCGCCATCCCGGTCGCGCCCGCGGTCTGGGCGGCGTACCTGCTGGTCGGCGTGGGTGCCGGTGGCTGGAACGTGTTGTCCGCCACCAGAAGGCAGCGCCTCACGCCGAGCGTGCTGATGGGCCGCGTCACCAGTGCCTACCGGATGCTCGCCTGGGGCCTGATGCCGCTGGGTGCCGCCCTGGCCGGACCGCTGGCCAGGGCAACGTCGCTGGCCACGGTGTTCGTCGTGGTCGGCGGCATCGTGGTGACCGTGGCGCTCACCGCCGCCCGCCCCCTCGCCCGGCCGGAACCGGAACAGGCGAGCCGGTGAAGGACCAGGTAGTGAATCGGCTACGGTAATTCGCGTGAGCGGTAGCGAACCGGTGGACACGCGCCCGACCAGGCTGGGCAAGGAGGTTTTGGCCGCGTGACTGTTGTCGAGACGATCCTCGTCTACGTGCTGATTCCCGCCGCCATCTACGGCGTGATCGCGCTGTGCACACTGGGGCCGAACCGCGTTCGCAGCCCCAAGTACCGACCGGGTCAGCCGTGGCCTTACGAGCCGGTGTGGTGGAGCGCCGCCGGCGTCGTCGACCCGAGGCAGACCGGCGCGCAGGCCGAACACGCGCCCGTGACCCCGACGGTGCGCACCGCACGTGGAGGTGCTCGTGGCAACTGGTGAGAACGGCGAGCACGGCGCCGTCGCGCGGACCGGCGACGGCGAGGTCGACTACGGCTACGGTGCCGCGATCACCGCGTCCGGCCGGGTGTCCATCGCCCGCGAGATCAAGCCGCTGCCGCCGGCCACCCCGTTCACGCCGGTGCAACTGGCCAAACTGGACGAAGCGATCGCCGTGTCCACCCGGGCCACCGGCCTGGACTTCAGCATCTACCTGGGCGAGCTGGGCGAGGACACCCGGCACAGCGCCGAGATGCTGCACGCCACCATCGGGCTGCCGAAGGCCGCGGACGCCGTGCTGATCGCGGTGTCACCCGGCCAGAAGGTGGTCGAGGTCGTCACCGGCGACGAGTCGCACCGCAGGCTGTCCGACCGGTCCTGCAAGCTGGCCGTGATGAGCATGGTCGCGTCCTTCAAGGAGGGCGACCTGGTCGGCGGTCTGGTCAGCGCCCTGCGGATGCTCACCGACCAGGCCGGCTCGCCGCCCAGGCACGCCGGCCCGACGGGTCCGGGCACACCGGCACACTGAGCGGCGGCTACAGCACGCCGATCCGGTGCATCTCCTCGGACAGCTGGTACCACGAGTTGGTCACCAGGTCCGCGCCGATCTGCGTCGCCGTGTCGCCCAGCCCCCGGCCGCCGTGGCCGGCACCGTAGATCACCACCGGGGTGTCCCGGTCGAACGTGCGGACCGTGCGGATCAACTCCAGACCGGCGTTGGGCACCGGCTTGCCACCCTCGACCCGGTCCATGCCGGACACGATCAACTGGTAGCGCTGGCCGGTGAGCTTCTGCAGCGCCTCCTTGGTGGTGCGCACCACGTCCAGCACGACACCCCGGCGCTCCAGATGGTCGATCTGCAGCGCCTGCCGCTCCGGGTGGTCGGCCACCCACAGCACGCCGGCCGCCTTGGGCCGGGTGTCCGGCCGCTCACCGGTCCAGTCCGGCAGGACTTCGTCGTCGGACGGCGCCGGCACCACGGTGAACGGCTTCTGCTCGGCCGGTTCCGGGTCGGGCTCGTGGTGTTCCAGCCGCTCCCACGGCGCCTTCACCGGGTCGGCGCG
>DATEPR010000556.1:0-4546 GCA_035273045.1 Pseudonocardiaceae bacterium
TGGCGGCATGAGGAAATCCTGCCCGCGTCGTGACGGACGCACCGTCATCGCCTGAGCGACGAACTGTTCGCCCGACGCACGCCGCCGCACACTGGTGGACGTCCTTGCCGGCTCGGCGGCCAGAAGGGAGCGGAACGTGGATCCGGACCGTCCCGACACGACGGAACTCACCCGGCGGTTGATCGCGGCCCTGCGCGGGTTGCCGACGTGGGGACACCACGAGGTGCTGCGCGAACGGCTGATGGCGATGCTGGCCCGGCACGAGCGGACCGGCGACCTGACCGAGTTCGAACACTTCACGGAGAGCCTGGTCATGACGGCACGGATGGAACGCAGTCCGGCGTTCCTGGCCACCGCGGCCGACGAGGAGACACCGGCCGAACCCCGGGACATCCTCGACGTGATCGAGCAGATCGAGGCGCGGCGCGATGGCAGCCGAACGTAGGCGGCGCCGGCTGAGCATGGGCATGGCGTGCCTGGAGAAGTGGGCCGCGACCGCCAGCCAGGTGGAGAAGAACGCGGTGTACGAAGCCCTGTTCGCGGTGTCGGACGGCTCGGTGCGGCAGAGTCACAAGGTGCTGGACGACGTCCAGCGCAACGGCGAGTACTTCGTGGTGGTGCGCGACAACCTCGTCGTCAAGGTGGGGATCCACCCGTTCAACACGTTCAGCATCGTATACATCGGATCACTGGACGATTCGCCCGACCTGGATCTTGACGTGGCCTGAATATGTGGGTCGTTCGCCCATGTGGTCGTTCCGACACGTCCGGTCCCGTGATTGTCTTGATCCGGCTCGACGCGAAGACTTCGAGGAGGAATACATGTCGTCAATGGAGGTTCCCGGCCTCGACGTGTCCGGCAGGGTGCGCGCCCGCGACATTCCGATGAGCGCGGTCGCCCACGTCGGTCGCCGGATGCTGATGATTTCCGGTGCGCTGGACGCCACCGACCATGACGTTTCCATTTCGATCAGCCTGCCCGAGCCCGGCCGGTGGCAGGTAATCAAGTCGGAGACGAACCTGACCGACCAGACGTGGGTCGCGATGCAGATCACCACCGACGATGACACGACATTCGTCAACGATTCCGGTTCGGTGATCACGTCCACCCAGTTCGGCAAGATGTTCATGACACCCGACCAGCGCCGCCTCACCTTCTACGACGGTGAGGTCCGGCCCGGCGAGTCCGCGATGAAGGTGTTCGACCTGGAGTGCACCAGCGGCCGGCCGGCCTACGCGCACGCCCGGTACAGCCGGGTGTCCACGGACAGCCAGGAACAGTCCGCGGAGGCGCTGGAACGGCTGGTCGCCGACGGCATGCCACAGCGCCCGGTGCTGGAACTGATCGTGCCGGTCACGGTGATCGGCTGACCCGACCGAAATTCGACGCGACCACGGTGACGGGGCCGGCAGGTCCCGGCCTCGCCACCGCCACCTCCACCGCCACCTGAGGGGACGGCCGCCGTGCTCACCTTCATTCCCGAGCCCAGCCTGCTGGACTCCGCCCGGGGCCGCCGGTGGCCCGCCTATCCCGGACCGGACCGGAGCACCCGGGTGGACACGCCACCGGCCCGGCCGGACGTGGTGATCGTCGGGGCGGGGCCGGCCGGTCTCGCGGTGGCGTCGGCGTTGTGGCATCTGGGTGTGCACGACATCGCCCTGCTGGACCGGACCGGGCCGCCGTGCCGGCGGTTCTTCGACCGGATCGACGGCCTGGAGCAGCGGGTGCTGCGCTCGCCGTACGACCACCACCCCGGCGTCGAGGGCTACCACGACTGCGAACTGCTCGACTTCGCCCGCCTGCACTGGAACTGGCTGAGCCCGGTGGAACGCAGGGAGATCCGGATGGCACAGGCCGGGCACCGCTCGGTGGTGCCGGTCGACGTGTTCGAGGCGTTCTGCCACCACGTGTCCACGGTGCACGGCGTGTACCAGCGCACCTGGCACGCCGACGTGACCGGGGTCGTCCCGGACGCGGACGCCGTGCGGGTGCGGACCCGGGGTTCGACGCTGACCGCCCGGTACGTCGTGCTGTGTCTGGGTGAGGACCGGCGTCCGGCACCGGACTCGTGGTGGGGCGACGCCTGCCACCGGCCGGAACACGTGACGTACTGGGACGAGCCGGTGCCGGCGGGCGCCGAGTCGGTGATCGTGGTCGGCGCCGGGCTGACCAGTGCCCACCTCATCACCCAGGCGCTGGCCGACGGCCGCACCGTGCACTGGGTGATGCGCGGCGAGGAGCGCTACCAGTGCTCCGACGTCAACGCCGCGTTCTTCCGGGCCGAGGGTCGCGCCCGGTTCGACGGCGTGCCGTGGACGGACCGGTTGGCCACGATGGGCCGGGAGCGGCGGGCGTCGGTGATGTTCGAGTTCCGGCCGGCGCTGCGGGAGGCCGAGGCGGACGGCAGGCTCATGGTGCACCGGGGCCGGGAGATCGCCGGGATCACCGGCACCGGCCGCGGCGCCACGCTGTGCTTCACCGACGGCGCCACGGTCAGCGCCGAGCACGTGGTGCTCGCGCTGGGCACGCGGCCGACGACCGGCGAGCACCTGCTGCCGGCGGGACTGGTGAACGCCACTGACGGGTGGGCCGACCTGGACGAGCGCACGCTGGCCTACCGCGGGGCGCCCAGGGTGTTCGCGGTCGGCGCGGCGGCGGGGATGGTGCTCGGCCCGGCGGCCCGCAACATCGACGGCCACCGGGTGGCCACCGCCAGGGTCGCCGCGACGATCGCCGGCGGGCTGGCCTCGGTGTCCACAGTGGAGGAACCAGGGGGCGATCGTGGCGCAGGACGGTGACCTGGACACGAGATTCGGGATGCCGGCTGTCGACCAGCCGGCACTGACCGAGATCGGCGTCATACTGTCCGGTTTGGACACCGATCGGCTGCTGGCCGGATTGGGCGTCGCCGCGGCCGACAACGACCCCACGGCCGCCGTGCTGCGGGTGGACCAGCTCCGGCACGCCGATGCGCGGGGCATGGCGGACGCCGTCGTGGCGGGTGCCCAGTTCTGGCTGGCGGTGCGCGACGCGCTGGCGGCGAAGGACCAGGTGCCGTCGGTGTCCGCGTCGATCCGGCAGGCATGGGACCGGGCGCTGCGCACCGCACGGGCCGCGGAACAGGACATCACCGAACCCGTCGGCCTGGCCGGCCGGGCCTATCTGGCGGCGTGCTGGCTGCGCTGCGCCGAGGTCGACCGCATGGCCAGGAAGCAGCCACCCCGGCACAGCGCCGTGCCGGCCGGCTGACCACCGCACACCGACCGGGAGGATCCGTGCCGTACCTGAAGTCGTTGCCGGAGAACGGGATGCTGCTGGACGTCTTCCGGGCGTACCCGGCGACGTCGAAGCCGCTGCTGGACTACCACGAGATCGTGATGCGCGGGCCGTCGCCGTTCACCGTGGCCGAGCGGGAACTGATCGCCGCCTACGTGTCCGGTGTCAACGACTGCGCGTACTGCCACGGCGTGCACACCGAGACCGCGCAGGCGTGCGGCGTGCCAGCCGGGCTGGCGCCGGCCGCGGTGGCGGACCTGGAGTCGGCCCGCGTCGACGAGCGGATGCGGGCCGTGCTGCGCTACGTCGGCAAGCTCACCCGCACGCCGGGCGAGATGACCCAGGCGGACGCGGACGCCGTGCTGGCCGCCGGCTGGGACGAGCGGGCGCTGCACGACGCGGTGATCGTCTGCGCGCTGTTCAACTTCATGAACCGCATGGTGAACGGCCTGGGCGTGCGCGGTGACGCCGAGTACTTCGCGCTGTCCGGCAAGCGGTTGGCCGACATCGGCTACACCGGCCTCAATGGACTCCTGCCCGACGGGTCCGCATAGCACGACGGAAGATCCCCGGCGGGCGCCGCTGGCCTAACCTGGCGCTTGTTGCCGTGTCGCACCAGGGAGGTCACGTGTCCGGGACCGTGCTGCGCACCGCGCTGCGCCGATCGCTGGCCCAGATCCGCTACGTCGACCCGGTGCGCCCGGCCGCCGCGACCGGTCTGGTCGCCGACGTGTACCGGCAGATGGAGGACGAGTTCGGCATGGTCGCGCCGCCGGTCGCGCTGCACTCCCCCGCGCCGGCCGTGCTGGCCGCGACGTGGCTGATGCTGCGCGAGACGCTGCTGGCCGGCGGGCACGCCGGCCGCGCCGCCAAGGAGGCGGTGGCGGCGTCGGTGTCGGTCGCCAACGCCTGCCCGTACTGCGTCGAGGTGCACGCGACCGCGTTGCGCGGCCTGGACGCCCGTTCCGCCGCGGACGCGCTCGGCGCCGGCCGCGTCGACGACGTGGACGACCCCGCCATCTCGGTGCTGGCCGAATGGGCCCGGTACACCGGTGACCGCGCCCGGGGTTACGCCGTGCCGGCACCGGCCGAGCAGGCGCCGGAACTGGTCGGCGTCGCGGCGACCTTCCACTACCTCAACCGGATGGTGAACGTCTTCCTGGCCGAGTCGCCGCTGCCGCCGGGCGCGCCGGACGCGGCCAAGAACGTGGCCCGCTGGCTGCTCGTCAAGGTGATGCGGCCCTCGGTACGCCGGGCACCCGGGCTGTC